>JAWOGL010000227.1:0-5541 GCA_046496945.1 Desulfonatronovibrio sp. | reverse complement strand
GTCTATCCTCATGCTGGAACGCCTCTGCCCCATTTCGATTTTTTCAGGGAAGTCCAGCTGTACCCCGACCTGGTCGCTTTTGCCCTGTTCATGGCTGTAAACTTTTGAACTAAAGTTGAAAAACATTTCCTTGCGCGGTTTTTTTGTGGTTATCAACCGGAAAAAGCAGGTTACGCCAAGGCCTTCCCATCTGGGGTTGAATCTGGTTATGGCGGAGACTTCCAGATAGAGATATTCATTGTTAAAATCCATCAGAGAAGCATTCAGGCTGCTGACACTGGACATATCTTCAGGCAGGACGATTATAAATTTTGATCTCTGGTCGATGGCTTCTTGAAGCAGCCTTTTGATTTTTTTAAGTGATTTTTCCATGGCTTTTGGGCTTAGTATAAAAAAAGTTTGAACTGGTTGGTTTTCATCCGGAAGGGGCTCTTTTCCCTGTTTCCGGTAAGAAAGCCGTCAGTTTCAGCATCCAGAAAGAAAAGTTTTCCGGATGGAGACCGATTAGATGCCGATGATTATACTAAAAACATATCTCAAGTAAAAGCTGTCAGCAAGAAGCAGTTTTTTACAAAAAAAGTCCGGGAAGAAATCACCCTTGGGATTTTAAGGAAAAACATGCTTAATATTTTGAATTTATTTGATAATTATTCTCCTTGCATCCCGGATTGCCTTATTGTAGCTAGCAGTCTTCGTAAATAATTTTTTTCAGGAGGTAATAAGGTGAAAGGTTTAATTAAAATTCTGGTTATGATTACAGTTCTGGCTATGTCCGGGACAGCCATGGCCGACGATTCCTGGGAGAGGGTTCAAAATAAAGGCGCCCTGGTTATTGGACTTGACGACGCTTTCCCTCCCATGGGTTTCCGTGACGACGGCGAGATTGTTGGATTTGACGTAGATGTGGCCAATGCCCTGGGTGAGCGCCTGGGTATTGATATTGTCTGGCAGCCTACAGCCTGGGACGGGGTCATTCATTCCCTGAATACCAAAAAATTTGACTGTATCTGGAACGGCATGACCATTACCGAAGAACGCGCTGAAAAGGTCAGTTTTACCGATCCTTATATCATGGACGGACAGATTGTGGTTTTACAGCTTGGTGAAGATGAAATCAGTTCTTTTGAAGATCTGGGAGGCAAGGTAATCGGTGTTCAGAAAGGTTCTTCAGCGTTGCAGGCAGTAGACGCCCTGCCCCAGGAGCCCGGAAAGGTGCGCGAATACGAAACCAATCCCAAGGCGTTTCTTGATCTTGAGGCCGGCAGGCTGGATGCCATGATTGTGGATAATGTTGCCGGACGTTATTATATAGGAACCAGGCCCGGCAAATTCAAGGTGCTTCCCGGCGTGGTAAGTCAGGAACCTTTCGGGGTGGCTTTTCGCAAGGAAGATAAACAACTACGCCAGGTGGTTCAGGAAGAAATCAACGCAATGGTGGCTGATGGAACCATGGGGGAAATTTCCAGAAAATGGTTTGGTGAAGATATTACCGATCCTTCACAGTGGTAAACCTCTTGTCCCTAATGTTATTTGCAAATGCTTAGTTTAATAAAAGGCAGGGGAATAGTCATTCTCCTGCTTTTAATTTTTGGGGCTGCACCGGTCTGCGCGGAGACAGGGAATTACCAGCAGGTTTTTCTGGATGCCCAGAATGCCCTGGCCCTGGGCGAGATTGAGCGGGCAGAAGAACTTTTTCTGTCCATTCCCAAGCCTGCGGACAAAAAACTGGATGACGGTTCTTTTGTGAACAGCAGGATGATAATGGCCAGGCTTTACTTTGGTCAGGAAAAATATGACCAGGCCAGCGCGCTGTGCCAGGAAGTCCTGGAAGTTTACCCTCATAATGCCGAGGCCAGAAATTTTGCAGCCGCCCTGGACCGGGTCCTAAAACCTTCCTATGTCCGTTTTTTTGAAGATACTCTAAAATTTTTACCCCTGCTGCTCAAAGGCAGCATCATGACCCTGGTTCTGGTCTTTTTTACCATGCTGGTATCTCCTGCGGGTGGCCTGGTGATAGCTCTGGGCAGGATCAGCGGTTTTGCGCCTTTGTCCGGGGCGTGCTGGCTTTTTATCTGGCTTTTCCGGGGCACTCCGCTTCTGCTCCAGCTTTTTTTCATATACTACGGCCTGCCGGCTCTGGGCATAACCTTTTCGCCCCTGACAGCTGCTCTTCTGGGGCTGAGCCTTAATTACTCCGCCTATCTGGCCGAGATTATCCGCGGAGGAATCCAGAGTATTGATCACGGTCAGCATGAGGCGGCCAAGGCCCTGGGCATGACTTATACCCAGACCATGCGCAGGGTGATAATCCCCCAGACCTATAAAAGGCTTATGCCGCCTGTAGGCAATGAGTTTATTGCCCTTATCAAAGATACAGCCCTGGTTTCAACTATTGCCATGGTGGAGCTCATGAGGACAGCGGATCAGCTCTTTAACGCCTATTTCAACGTGACAGTTCTTATTCTGGCGGCTTGCATTTATCTGTTTTTTACAACAATTTTTACTCTGGTTTTTGAGAAGGTTGAGCGCAGAGTGGGGGCCTACGAAGACAGATAATTATGAATACACTTTTAGAGTTAAAGAATATCAATAAATACTACGGTAAACTAAAGGCTGTGGACAATGTCAGCCTGGATATCTCCAGGGGAGAGCAGGTTGCGGTGATCGGGCCGTCGGGTTCAGGAAAGTCTACCTTGCTCCGGGCCATTAATTTTCTGGAGTTTATAGATTCAGGAAGCATTTTTTTTGAAGGCAAAGAAGTGGGGTATGTCCTGAAAAAGGGCAAAAAGGTCCTTGATAAGCCCAGGAATATTTGTGCCCTGCGTTCGGAAGTAGGTATGGTATTCCAGCATTTTCATCTCTTCCCGCACATGAGCGTTTTAGCAAATGTTATGGAGGGGCCGGTCACGGTTCAGAAAAGAAATAAAATGCAGGCCCGGGAAATCGGCATGGATATGCTGAAAAAAGTCGGGCTTCTGGACAAAAAAGATAAGTATCCGGCCACCCTGTCCGGGGGACAAAAGCAGCGGGTGGCCATTGCCAGAGCCCTGGCCATGCGTCCCAAGTTAATGCTTTTTGATGAACCCACCTCAGCCCTGGATCCGGAACTGGTCGGCGAGGTGTTTGACTCCATTAAGACCCTGGCGCAGGAGGGTATGACCATGCTCATTGTTACCCACCAGATGGGCATTGCCCGGGAAATGGCCGACCGGGTGATATTTATGGAGCACGGCAGATTCATCGCCCAGGGCGCTCCCCGGGATTTTTTTCAAAAGCATTTTGAAAATGAACGGGTTAAAGCTTTTCTGGATAAGATTTTATAAGGCACCTGTAAATTCTCTGTCCGAATTCTGGATATATAATGTGGTTTTTTCTGGCTTTTTTTTCAATATATCTGACCATGCACGTTTTCACCTGGTTCATGTTTGCCCGCCAGTTTTCGTTGAACAAGGCCAGGGCAACCGCCGGGTACATAGTCTGTGTGTTTGCGGCCGCGAGCCCTGCTGTGGCTCATCTCCTGCCTCTTTCCTGGCCGCAGAAAGCAGTTTATCTTTTCTGGCAGGTTACCTTTACCTGGCTGGCCCTTATTTTCTATCTGTTTATGTTTCAGTTGATTATCCTGGCTGTAAAAATGATTCTTTGGCCATTTATCAAGCATGTGCGGCCAGGGATATCTTTTGCAGCAGGCAGCCTGGCAGTTTTCTGCTCCGTATTTGCAGTGGTTTACGGCTTTTATGAAGCCTCCCGCCCGGTAAAGGTTACAGAGTATAAATTTGAATCTTCAAAAATTTCCAGGGACATAAGGCTGGTATTTCTGTCTGAACTTCATCTGGGTGTGCAGAATTCGTCCAGGCGTCTGGAAGGGCTTATTGAGATTATTGATGAACAGGAAGGAGATCTGATTATTTTCGGAGGGGACGTGTTCAATGATCATCTGCAATGGCTGGAAGACGAGGCCATGCAGCTTGGCAGGCTGTCACCGCCCCTGGGAAAGTTCACTGTCCTGGGCAACCATGAATTTTACGCGGGTTTGGAACAATCCCTGGCTCTGTTCGACCAGGCAGGGTTAACAGTTCTTGATGACCACAGCATATATCTGGACCAGCTAAATCTGGTTCTTACAGGAGTGACCGATCCGGCGCGCCGGGTCAGTCCAAAGGAACATCAGGAGCAAGTTGTCAGGGAAATTTTCCAGGATATAGTGCCGGATAAATTTAACCTCCTGGTCAGTCACAGACCCTGGGGGTTCGAGTACGCGGCTTTGTCCGGAGTGGATCTGCAACTGGCCGGCCATACCCACAACGGCCAGATTTTTCCGTTCAGATATTTTGTAAAAACCCAGTTCAAATATGTTTACGGTCTTTATGAAAAAGCAGGGTCAAGCCTTGCAGTCACCAGCGGGGCCGGAAGCTGGGGGCCACCCATCAGGGTTTTGTCTCCAGCGGAGATTGTAGTCATTGATATCGTTTCCACGCGTAAGTAGCTTTTAGGTTCATCCTGCTGAAGCGTACTTGAGTTTAAAGAAAAGAGTATCTCACGCCCGGGCCGAAGCGGCCCTTGAGGCGCCGAGATCGCCGAGGGGGAGAAGACAGGAGTAAGAGGTTTATTCGATTAAACCGGAAGAATCTTTTTTTATTCCTGAATTTTCACTATAGCCATGGGCCTGCCTTGGATTCAGTGGCTGACCATAATATATAGTGAACAGCTCTTTTATGCATAAGAAAGAAGCACAGGGGGGGCGGGAATCAGCCGGCAGAACAGATTTCTTTGACGGGCAATACAGATAATGTCTGGTTCCAGTACAACTCCACAGTATGGTTTTTCAGGGGCGTGATTCTGGCCGGCAACTCTTCGGGCCAATGATCTATCTGCTTGAAATACTTGCACAGGCAGGCCAGGATATACGGATCATCTTCATTTTGCAGGGCCTGAAGGGCTTTACCAAGGCCCTTTTTCCCAGTTTCCGGTCTTTTCTGGGCAAGACGGGCCAGCCCCCAGAAAGCGCCTCGTCTGAGAGGCAGATATTCCAGGTAATTATCAGCACCGTCGCGGCGCTCTACTATGTATGAAAATAATATTAAAGCAAATTCTCCGGCCAGTCCCTCGTGTCGGGCCATTATTTCTCCCATGCACTCGGGCGCGCCCCAGCCGATACCTCCGGATTCGTCATTTAATGACCACATGAGCCTGCGCATGACTACGCGGCCTTCTTCCAGGCCTTCTTTTTCAGTCATGCGGGCTACAACATGGCCCATGGCAGTGACGCTGTGCCACCGGATCAATTGATCAGGATTTAGAAGGCCGGAAAAAAGGGGCCCCAGTATTTTCCTGGGAGGGTATTCATCCAGGCGGGTCAGAGAAGTGGAAATATCTTCCCGGCTGAGTATGTTTAGAATCTTATTTTTAAGTTTTTTCATGGATTTTATTCGCAAGAGTTTTGCCTATCTTTCTGCATTGGGCCAGATCTTCGTGCGTAGGAACATTTTTGACTCTAAATGGTTCAAGGGGGAGATCGAAGCCTGCCTGATCCAGGACTTTGGC
>JAWOGL010000142.1:0-10962 GCA_046496945.1 Desulfonatronovibrio sp. | reverse complement strand
TTTATGCAGACTGATTGTTTCTTTTTAATCTGTTAATCAAAGGCCATATCTGTTTTCCACTCTTTCCAGACATTGCCCACAAGTCCCGGACCAGGTTTAAGGGTCTGCTTGCCCGGCTTCCATCCTGAGGGTGTGGCTTCTGCTCCCTTGCTTTCTCTGATAAGCTGAAACGCCTGGATCTGCCGGCGAGTCTCGTTAACATTTCTTCCTGCCGGAGGAGTGAGCACTTCATATCCCTGAATCACACCGTCAGGATCAATGAGAAAGCGCCCCCTGTTTTCCACGCCGGCATCCTCATCATAAATACCGTAAATCTTTCCAACCCGGCCTCCCGCGTCTGAAAGCATGGGAAAAGGCACTCCTCCTTGGACCATTTTGGATATTTCATGATCGTCCCACATTTTATGAACAAACATACTGTCAATACTCATGGACAATACTTCAACTCCAAGTCTCTGAAATTCAGGATACATTACAGCAACTGCTGAAATTTCTGTTGCTCAGACAAAGGTGAAATCTCCGGGATAAAAGCACAGAATAACCCATTTTCCCAGATAGTCGGATAATTTCACATTGACGAACTTACCCTGCTGATAACCCGGCGCTGAAAAATCAGGAGCTTTTCTACCCACCTGAATCATTTGTTTCTCCTCTCTGATTATTGGTTTGTCATTACTTTCCTGTTCAACTGCTTCCTCTCCCACCGGTCCTCCGGTAGGCCTGGCACAACCCGCAGGCAATTCTTCAGCCATACAACCTCCTTTTTTGTTTATATTTGCGGCTTACTGATTTAAGCCTGTCAAAAAAACAAGTGACTATTGCCTATATTCTTTTTGGTCTTAAAGCCTGTATATTTATTTGACAAGGATCGATTTAACTGATTCGGTTTTTTAGGAACCCCGTGGGGGCCCCGCCCTTGAAATAATAAGAAGTCTACAGCTCAACTGGACCCATTTTTATCCAACCAGCCTGGGAAATCTAAATAAAGCCCTGCGCGTTCAAATTTAAAATATAGTGAAAAATTATCAAAAAACAAGGAAAATAGAAATGAATAATCCGGGAACATTCGGTCGGGTGGAAAAGGGATTCAAAGCGAAAGATTTGGTGTGCTATTGCTTTGGACATACAAGAAAACAAATAGAAGAAGACTTGGTTAATAATGGAAGGTCTGTAATTCTTGAAAAGATAGCAAATGAGAAAAAATCAGGAGGGTGTGATTGCGCTCAGAAAAATCCAAAAAAACGCTGATGTTTAGCTGATGTCCGCCAGGTGGTGGATAACATGGCAAAGAAAAATAAGTTTTGGCCGGTATAAGTTTTTACTGGCATTTCAAGTGAGTGCAGGATAGATACTGGAAATTTTTACACAGCCTGCTGTTTAAGACTGTTTCAACATGACTGTGGGGTGAAACCAGACTTTCTGAAAAACTGTACTGAAACTAATCAGGTCTCAGAAAGATATTTTATAACTCCTTCCACAGCCTGCGCAGCTGTCTGGGATTTAATTTCCAGGCGGCTGCCCTGAAAACAGTATCTTTCCCACCAGGACCGGTTCTGAACTTTCCAGGCAATGAACACTGTCCCGACCGGTTTATCAGAGGTTCCTCCGCCGGGTCCGGCAATACCTGAAACCGCGATGCCTGCCTGTGCACGGGTCAAGTCTGTCAAACCTTTCACCATACTTGACACGCACTCACTGCTGACCGCACCGTGCATATCAATAATTTCATCACTCACACCCAGAATATTTTTTTTCAGGGCGTTGGAATAGGCCACCACCCCGCCTGCGTACCATGCTGAACTTCCCGCTTCATTGGTCAATAAATGACCAATGAGACCTCCTGTGCATGATTCAGCCGTGCTTATAAAAAAACCTCTCTTCTGCAGGAGGTCTGCTAATACACCCGCCCTGGCAGATATGTCAGACATAAAAATCCTCTCAAGCATTTATCAATGTCCAACCAAAAAGTTCATTTTTAAAATGAAAATTGATTATTTTTCAAGAGCCAATATCCTGGTATCCCAGATCAGTCAAAGCGTTGGCTACTATCTTGCGCAGGTCTGCAGGCCTGAAGGGTTTGGCAATCATGTCATAAGCCCCTTTTTCCATAGCCTCCCTGGCCAGAGCGGCGGTGGCGAATCCGGTAATAATAATAACCTTGGTTCTGTCGGATTTTTTGCGGACTTCTTCCAGGATCTGAATGCCATTGACATTATTCATGACAATATCCGTGATCACTACTTCATATTCGAAATCTTTAATCTTATCTATTGCTTGTTGGGGATCTTCAAAAACATCCACATTGCAGCCGATTTTGGCCAGGGCCGGTTTCAGTCGGCTGCCGACTATAGGTTCATCATCAA
Organism: Desulfonatronovibrio sp.; assembly: GCA_046496945.1. Taxonomy (GTDB): domain Bacteria; phylum Desulfobacterota; class Desulfovibrionia; order Desulfovibrionales; family Desulfonatronovibrionaceae; genus Desulfonatronovibrio. The sequence continues at coordinate 8,599 of JAWOGL010000142.1, read as the reverse complement.
TAAGTAAAACATTAATGTTATTCTGCATCAATACCTCTCCTGCTATACGCTGATATAAACTTATAAAATAAACTATAAAAAATTAATGTCCACAGGATATGCTGTCAAAAAGTTCCTTTTCATTGTAAACCTCAACCTGCTTGACCCCTTCCAGCCTGACCAGTTCTTCCTTGATCTTTCTGGCCTGATCCTTTTTATTAAGCCTTGGTCCTTTGGTATACATGTAAACAAGTCCATCCTTTGATTTGACTTCAGCGCGGATATTCTGTTCAGCAAGATAAGCCTTCACCCTGCAGGAAACAACCTGATCAACAACGCAACCTACTGAATAAGTCATGGGCTGAAAACGTTCATGGCTGGCTGCGTGCATTATTGAATCTATGGCCTCGTCCAGAGTCAGATTACCCACATTCAGAGTCATGTCATAAAGAGAACTGTCTGTAATATCCAGTCCGTATATGTATTGCACCCACTTTCGATAATTATCTTCCTTAAAGGAAATCCCTTTCTCCAGTTGTTCTTTGGGAAGGTCTATCAATTTATTTAACTCAATCAAGTCTTTAATACCGCACAACATCTTGACTTTAAGTACATGGGAGACATTTTTAAATAAAGGATACCCGATAAATCCGGAACAAAGAATTTTATCCTTGAGATGATGTTCTGACAGGACAGCTTCCAGATAGGATATGTATTTAATTGTGCTGGAACTCAATCTGTGCATTATGCCGAGCTTGCATTCAATGGATTGGGCCAGCACATCCTCTCCCACTGAATACCTTGCAGCGGCCTCTTTAATTAAACTGTCTTCATCGATATAGGTAAAACCGGTTTTTTCCGCCACTATTTTGGAAACACCCCTGGCGAATTCAGGCAAGTCTGAAAAAATTGCAATTATTGACACTTTATCCTCCGTACTGAACTGTTTTCTGTTGAAATTAAAAACAGTATATGTTTACCCTGTAGCCGGGTTCAAGTAATAAACCTTATTGAGTTTGCAGTTTCTGTCTGAACTAGATTCCGTAAAAGAAATACATAACAGTTATCATAACTACCAGAAACAATACAGTCATCACCCCTCCAGCTTTTACAAAATCCACGGTCCTGTATTTGCCGGGCCCCATATAAAGGGCATTAACCTGGTGCGTAGGCAGGATAAAAGAATTAGAGGTAGCAATCCCCACAACCAGGGCGGCCATTCTGGGATCAATCCCGGCAGCCATGGCCATATTTACTACCAGAGGCACCAGGAGGACTGTTGCTCCAACATTGGAAACGACCAGAGTAAAAAAAGTAGACAAAAGACCAATGGTGGCCAGAAGAACAACTCCGGGAACGTCACCGATAATGCTGAGCACACTCTGGGCGATCCAGGCGGCTGCTCCTGATTTTTGAGTAGCTATTCCCAGAGGTATGAGACCGGCCAGCAGAAAAATAGTCCTCCAGTCAACCGCCTGATACGCTTCGTCAATATGCAGTACCCTGCAAAGTATCATACCGAAAGCACCGGTCATAAGGCAGACAGAAAGCTGTATTCCAAAAACAATAATCATTACAAGTGATACCATGAGCCAGAATCCGGCCACAAATGCTTTTTGAGGTTTCATGACCTCATTTACAGGAGTGGTAAAAATAAAGTCATGGTGTTCCTTAAGAATATTAAATCTTTCCCAGGTTCCATGAAGCACGATTGTATCACCGGGTTTGAGCTTAATATCACTTAAACCGGTATAAAAAGTTTCTTCAGCTCTGGATATGGCTACGGGATTAACCTGAAACTGTTCCCAGAAATGACATTCACGCAAAGTTTTACCGATAAATTCAGACCGCGGCGCCACAACCGCTTCAACCACTCCTGACATGGTAGGAGCCAGATCATCCTTGAATATATTAAGGCCTGTTTTTACCTTTAATCCGTAATCAGCAGCCAGACGCTGAACATTATCTTCCTGGCCCAGGACTGCTATATGATTTGCCGGGCCAATTTCCATTTCAGGGGTTAAAGACATGACCTTGACATTGTCCCTGGCGGACAGGGCAACAACATTGACCTTGTAATTTTCACGCAGGTCCTTAATGGTCAAAGGATCCATAAACAACCCGAAATCAGACGGAGTTTCAAGTTCAAAGGCCTGGCTTATTTCTTCATATGCTTCCACCGGAGAAGTACCCCGCCCCTCATCGCTGACTTTGTCCTTCTGTCCTTTGGGAAGGACAAACTTGCCCAGGACAATAAAGTACAGGATTCCGCTGCCTACCAGAGCAAGTCCGATTGGGCTCACATCAAAGAGACCAAAGGGTTCAAGGTCATAGGGCGCCAGCAAATCATTGAGCAGGATCAAGGGGCTGCTGCCTACCAGGGTTATTGTCCCTCCCATTATGGCGCAGAAACCAATGGGCATCAGCAGCTGGGAAAGGGAAATGTTCAGGCTTTTGGACACACGTTTAATGGCCGGCAGAAAAAGAGCTGCCGCGCCGATATTCTGCATGAAACTTGAGATTATGGCTACAGTGGCCCCCATGAAAACAATGACTCTTGACGAACTGTTGCCGGCCAGCTTTATAATCGGGTTTACAATCCTGTTTATAAGACCTGTTTTATCAAGGCCGGCCCCAATAATTATAACAGCTATAATAGATATCACCGCGTTACTGCTGAAGCCGGAAAAAGCCTCTTTAGGGGTTACCAGGCCCAGCAGAGGCAGAGAAACAGTCATGAGTATAGCTACCATATCAACTCTGATCCATTCCATGACAAACAGGAATATAGCCAGACCTATCATAAATAAGACAAGAATGATTTCTGTATTCAGCGTTGTTACTTCCATAGTTATTTACACCTTTCTGTTAAACCTTTTTTACAGTGATTATCCTGCAGTTCGTCGTCTGTTTCAAACTTTCCACATGTTCAAGAAATACCGGATATAAGTGATCATTATTGTCTGGAGCTGACATTACTATCTCACTGATATCATGCTTTTTGACCCATTTACAGATTTCAAGTTCATATTCCTGCAGATTGCAAAATAATTCATCCTCTGCCTCTTCCTGGACCAGATAATCCTGGATTAATTCTCTGATCATCAATTCAACAGAATCGCCCTGACTGTCGGAATCAGCTGAAATGTTTCCTGCCAGGTCTTTTCGGAACAGTAAGAAAACCGGCACGGCTGAACTGCGCTCAGCATAATGCACTGCAAAATTAACAGCATTAAGTGACAATTCATTCATTCCGAATAATGGGATCAGTATTGTACGCACTGTCAACATCTCCATAATAAAAAGTTTTCATCCGGGAACCGATTTCTCTGCGCATGCTCATCCGGACAAAAACCAAAAATATCCAACCAGGCAAAATGCTTTATGGGCGGGAATCTGATAATCAGTTTCTATTATCAAACATTGTGCCATTACCTGAATAGCTTGCAATGAAAAGGAGAACACCGTTTTCAGATCTGAAAAAATCGCTTTGTGCCTGCAAAAAGTGTTTCATTTTGAAACTTTACCTTTACCTTCTCAATCCATTTCAGGCAGATCAACTGAACTGATTCCTTCCTTCAGATAATTACCATACTCCTGTGCAGATTTAATCAGCCTTACTAACTCAGGAGGGTCAACCGGTTTGCTCATAAAATCAAAAGCTCCGCTTTTCATCCCCTGCATCCCAAGTTCAACAGAGGCACAGCCCGTAAGAATAATCACCTGAATCTGAGGCTTAATCTCTTTTATTTTTTTTAAAACTGTTATCCCATCCATCCCGGGCATCAAAACATCCAAGACAGTCACATCAATGGATTCGTTCTTAATAATTTCCAGCCCCTTTTCTCCACTGTCAGCTGTTATGATTTCAAAACCTTTTTTGTCCAGATATTTACCTAAATATTTTAGTGCTTTAGGCTCATCGTCCACTAACAGAATGTATCCCATATGACATCTCCCTGGTTCCTTTTCATCTGAAAAATTCTAAATTAAGAATAATTTTTTTCAACCTGTAGTTCCATATTGAAACTGTATTTTATCATGCTGGGCAGTCTTTTGGTTTAAAAAAGGAAATATAATCGAGAAGAGTGTTTCATTTTGCAACAAATCTATCTGCATTTTTACTCTATACTTTGCAATCTCTTGAATTATCTAATACTAATTAATGGCACAAAAATTGATTAGTTGATTGCTGCAATTATGAGTCCGGAGAAGATCAACCTGTTTAAGTCATACAGGGCTTTACCGGCACAGACGATCTTTAACCAGGATTGTTCCCCTGCCCGGGAAATTCCAAGGATATTGGCCCATGATCAATATTAAGGCACTTTACAAAAAAATCATCAACAAGCCCGAGATTTGTCCTGACACTGAGGCATCAGATCCAGCCACTCAGGAATTTAAAACCAAATACTGGAATTTCAAAAATCTTTTGTCCATCAATCAGAAGGTTCTGGAAATCATGTCTGAAATGGAGCAGATCCTTTCCAGTGAAAAAGTATACGGATACTCCTTTCTGCGAAAAAAAATTACTGAATTATCTGTTGCCATGTTCAGAGTGATAACCCTGCTGGACAGAATTGCTCCAGCAAAATACAGTTCTTTGCTCAATAAATTTGAAGAAATTCACACCAGCCTGGATAACATACACCTGGAGATAGAGCCGGCAGGATATCAGGGTGAATCCTGGCTTTGCCGCAGCATTCAGCAGATAAAACGTGAAGACTCGCCCACAGCCGGAGCAAAGGCTGCCAATCTTGCAGAAGCCCGGAATATTCCCGGAATTATTATTCCTGATGGATTTGTACTTTCCGCCAAAGCTTTTGAGGTGTTTATGCAGGAAAATAATCTCAATCCTCAGATTGAACAGATAATCCAATGTATTAATTTTGATCAACTTGAAGAAGTCTACGAAGCCAGCGCGCGTCTTAAGACACTTATTGAAACTGCCACGATGCCTCATACTCTTCAGGAGGTCATGGAAACAGCCTACAAAAATCTGGAATCCGCGCATGGCCGGGAGGTCCGCCTGGCAGTACGCAGCAGCGCCACAGGTGAAGATGGACTGCAAACTTCTTTTGCGGGCCAGTATCATTCAGTACTGGAGGTTGGCAGAGATGAACTTGTTAATGCCTATAAAAAAGTACTGGCCGGAAAATATAATGCCAGAGCCCTGCTTTATAGACATAACAAGGGTTTTTCCGACAGGCACGTGCATATGAGCGCGGCTTTTCTGATCATGCAGGACGCTGCTTCAAGCGGGGTGGTATACACAAACAATCCTGAAACAGGTACTGATGATGTGGTAATCAGCGCGCTTCGCGGTCTTCCTAAAGCCCTTGTGGATGGTTCAGCGGAGCCGGACCTGTTTATCTATTCCAGGTCAGAAAAAAAATTGACAGACAAAATTATTAATGAGCAGAAGACAATGCTCTGCCATTCTGCGGAAAAAGGCATGATCAGGGTTAATCTCGATCCTGAATCAGCCCTGAAACCCGCTGTTGCCGACAACCTTGCCCTTGATCTGGTCAAGATTGCAATGGATCTGGAAAAGCATTTTGGCAGCCCCCAGGATATTGAATGGTGCATTGATCCATCAGGAAAAACAGTTATTCTTCAGACCAGGCCTCTTCAAGTACATCACAAGCCTGCTGGTTCCGTTGAAACAGAACACTCATATTCCAGTTTCAGAAACAATCTTGCTTCCAAAAATCTACTGCCGGTTTTAAAAGATGGTATCACCGCGTCCGGAGGCATAGCCCAGGGACCTGTTTTTCTGGTTGAGTCCCAGAAAGACGCGGCTGATTTTCCTCAGGGAGGAATAATGGTTGCCAGGGACGCCCTTCCCAGATGGTCGAGTCTTGTGGGCAAGGCAGCAGGATTGATTACTGATCATGGAGCTGCGGCCGGCCATCTGGCCACGGTGGCCAGGGAATTCAATGTTCCTGCCCTGTTCAACACTGGGAGCGCCACTTCTGTTCTGACCGGAGCATCTCAGGTCACACTGGACGCGTGGGCCGGTGAAGTGTTCGTGGGTTCTCTGCCATACACGCTTCCGGCATTATCTGAAGATAAAGGCAGAATGTACAATACTCCGGTCTATTTGGCCTTAAAAAAAATACTTTCCCTGGTCAGGCCTCTGAACCTCACAGATCCTGAACACGAAAATTTCTCTGCGCAACATTGCAGGACATACCATGATATCCTGCGCTTTTGTCATGAAAAGGCCGTGGATGAAATGTTTTGTCTGGGACAGGAATATGAAGGAACTGAAGCATCAGGCAAAAGACTCATCGCCGGCGTTCCTACCCAGTGGTGGCTCATCAATATCGGCGGCGGGTTTAAAAAACAGAAGATTAAAGACAAAATCAGACTGAGCGAAATCAGTTCCCAACCTTTTCTTGCCGTGTGGGAGGGCATGGTCAGTCATGCCTGGGAGGGACCTCCAGGAGCTGATGCCAAAGGACTGTTTTCCATCATGATGGAATCAACTATGAACAGAGACCTCGATCTTACCGGTCCGTCTTCTTTTGCTCTTAAAAATTACGCCCTTGTTTCCGGCAATTTCTGCAGCCTGAACTGCAGGTTCGGTTACCATTATTCTGTACTCCAGACGTTATGCAAAGAAAAGGACAGAGAAAATTACATAAGGTTCGGCTTCAAAGGCGGGGCCGCCGATATGAGCCGTAAACAACTCAGACTGAGGCTCATGTCCCAGATAATGGAAGAAATCGGTTTCCAGGTAAACACAACCGAAGACTCACTAAGGGCGTCTTTTGAAGGGGGCTCCAGGCAGGAAACATTAAAGCGCCTGAAAACACTGGGGTATCTTATTGTTCATACCCGGCAGATGGACATGGTCATGAACAATAAAAATCAATTTGATTATTACCATCATAAAATGCAGGCTGACATCCACAATATCATGAACTGAATGAGCTGAATGAACTGAAAATTCATGACCTATTCAACAGCATCCGGAATTCTGTATTTCTTTATTTTTCTCCAGAGTGTGGTTCTGGGAATCTCCAGAATTTCCGAAGCCCGGACTTTATTGTAGTTGGTGGCTTCAAGAACCTTGACAATGTATTCTCTTTCATTTTCCCAGAGAGGCACCAGATGTTCCTGGGAGATGGTTTCAACTTCCAGACAACCCAGATCCTGAGGCAGGTCCTTTTCATCAATCCAGGCATCCTCCCCCAGAGCCACCGCGCTGGATATTATATGCTCCAGTTCCCTGACGTTTCCCGGAAATGAATACTTATTCAGAATAGCCCTGGCTTTTCTGGTGAAACCTTTAATCTGCTTGTTATAAAGATTATTATACCGCTTAAGGAAATATTCCATGAGCACCGGCAGGTCATCTTTGCGCTCTCTCAGGGCAGGAGCGCGGATGGTAACCACTTTGAGCCGAAAATACAAATCCTCCCTGAACCTTGCCATGCTCACTTCGTGCTCAAGCTCCCTGTTGGTGGCTGAAATAATACGCACGTTAAGATCCACAGGAGTTGTTCCGCCTACGCGCAATACTTTTTTTTCCTGGAGGACCCGGAGCAATTTAACCTGCATGGACAAAGGCGTCTCCCCAATTTCATCCAGAAATATCGTGCCTTTCTGAGCGGTTTCGAACAGCCCGGCTTTTCCCCGGTCAGCTCCGGTAAAAGCACCTTTTTCATGTCCAAACAATTCATTGGCAATGAGTTCTTCTGAAAACCCCCCGCAGTTAAAACTTACAAAAGGCTTGTCCTTTCTGGTGCTGGATTCATGAATTGCTCTGGCGATAAGTTCTTTGCCGGTTCCACTTTCTCCCAGGATCAGTACATTGCAGTCTACCTGGCCCACCTTATGAATAAACTTGACCAGTTCGCGCACGGGTCTGCTGACTCCGATTATTTTGGTCACCAGCCTTTTATCCAGAAGCTCGCGCTTTAACTTTCTGTTTTCATCCAGAAGACCAAGATGTTCAGCAGCCCTGTTCAAAACCAGCATAGCCTGATCCGGTGAAAAAGGCTTTTCAAGATAATAAAAAGCGCCTTTTTTTACCAGATCCACAGCTGTTGAAGCTGAACCGTAACCGGTCATGATTATAACTTCAGTATCCGGAGAAATTTTCTTCACCCTTTCCAGGATGCTGAAGCCGTCTATGCCGGGCATTTTCAAGTCACTGAGAATAATATGAAAATGACGCCTTTCAATAACAGACAGCGCCTCGGCAGGATCTGTGAAGGTATGCACTTCATAAATATTCTTGCCCGCTTTACGCTGCAAGGCGCGCAGCACAGCAGGTTCGTCATCAATAACAGCCAGTTGAATCATACGCCGGCTTCTTGATTAGAAAATGAATTTTTGTATCTGTGCACCATGTTTTTTTAATCCTGGAGCCTGTCCTTTGAGGTAAATCATAAGTTGTGGTGAATAATTACGAATTTTTGTAACTATTCACCATGTACGGCATATGACTATCCAACCGCACTGGATTCCGGCTTTCGCCGGAATGACGGAAAAGGGCAACGGCCTGCTTTAACCGTCACCCCGGACCAGATCCGGGGTCCAGGTCTTCTTATTCGATCTTGCTGAATAGCTACGAATTTTTTAACATAAGCGGACTTCATCATTAATA
>JAWOGL010000214.1:0-4860 GCA_046496945.1 Desulfonatronovibrio sp. | reverse complement strand
CAGGCAGCACGGAACCTCGAGGGCAGGATGACGGATCCGTGGAGACGACCGTGAGAGCGCGGCACTTCACTTCGTCATACCGGCGCAGGCCGGTATCCAGGCAGCACGGAACCTCGAGGGCAGGCTGCCCGGTCTTATTGAGGGGTGATTTTTTTTATTGCTCATTTTTTTCCAGTAGACAGCTTCAAGGCGGCAATCCATGATCAATATACTGATAATTGACGATGACGAACTGTTCACTCTGGGTCTTTCCGATGCCCTTACCGGCGAGGGTTGCCGGATTTTTTCAGCGACCACCCTGTCTGAAGGACTCAGGAGCGCTCAATCCCGGGACATGGATATTGTCTTTCTGGATCTGCAGTTTCCCGAAGGAAGCGGCATGGATATTCTTCCCCAGCTGAAATCTCTGCCCAACTCCCCGGAAATAATTGTAATCACCGCCTCCATGGATGAGGAAAACGCTGAAACAGCCATCCGCAAAGGGGCCTGGGATTTTATCAAGAAATCAAGCAGTCAGCTGGAGATGAAGCTTTCCTGTGAAAGAGCTCTGGATTACCGGAGCAAACGTCTGGCTCTTTCCCCGGTTAAACGCGAAGGTATTGTCGGCTCCAGTCCGGCCCTTATGTACTGCCTGGAAGAGACAGCCAAGGCAGCCAGGAGCCAGGCCGAAGTCCTGTTTACCGGCGAGACCGGTACCGGCAAAGAGGTATTTGCCAGGGCCCTGCACGCCAACAGTCCGCGCAGGGATCAGCAGCTGGTGATAGTGGACTGCGCTTCCATGACCGAAAGCATAGCCGGAAGTGAATTGTTCGGATATCGCAAAGGAGCTTTTACCGGAGCGACCTCGGACAAACCTGGGCTGATTTACCAGGCCAACCAGGGCACCCTGTTTCTGGATGAAGTCAGTGAAATGCCCCTTACTCTGCAGAAAAGCTTTTTGCGTGTCCTGGAAAGTCAAACCTACCGTCCTCTGGGCCAGTCCCATGAGTCTGTGAGTAATTTCCGGCTTGTCTGCGCCACCAACCGCAATCTGCCCGCCATGGCTGAAAAAGGAGAGTTCCGGGAAGATCTTTTGTTCCGGATTCAGACGGTAGCCATTGATATTCCCCCCCTTAGAAAAAGGATGGAGGATCTGGAGGATCTGGTACGTTATCATCTTAAAGAGATGGCCAGGCAGTCAGGACTGCCGGTCATGAGTGCTTCTCCTGATCTTCTGGATTTGTTCAGCGGTTATTCCTGGCCCGGAAACGTGCGGGAACTGGTCAACACTCTTAAGGCCCTGACCGCGTCGGCTCCTCAGGAAAGAGTGCTTTATCCTTCCCATCTGCCCCGGGATCTGCATGTCAAGCTTCTCAAACATTCAAACAGTTCGGATTCTAACCCGGGTATTGGTAAGTCCGGGGCAAATCCTGTTTCCGCAGAATCAAAAAAAGAGCTGCTTGAGCGTGACTGGAAGACTTTTTGCGAATTCAGCAGAGCGGAATACGAAAAGTATTATCTGCAGAATCTGATGAAAGTCTGCGATAATGATATAAACAAGGCAATGAGCCATTCCGGCCTGAGCAAACCCAGGCTGTACAGCCTTTTAAAAAAATACAACATCCCCCGCCCCTCCAGAACAGTCAGTTCGTGATCTTCAGGTAATTGTTTCCGTATATTGCGGTGCTGTCAGGTAAAGACTTTTTCCGCGCTGATTATACTTCTCATGCCAGAATCCTGAATGATTTTTGATTCTTCCGGTTTAAGCGTACTTGCATGTAAAGAATAAGAATATCTCACGCCCGGGCCGAAGCGGCCCTAGAGGCACGGAGCAAGGCAGGAGTAAGAATTTCAATATTCATATCCACTGAGCCGGTGGATATGGATAACATGCTCCCCGCCCGGGGCGGAGACCCTTTTTCATTACTGCAACTCGCAGGAATGAAAAGATGTTTACTCTTCTCAGCGATCTCAGTGCCTCTACCGAGTCTTCGAGGGGGCGAGAGACAATAATTTCTTATGCCTTGGCCCAAACATACATTCAGCATGGCTTTAAGCCTTTTCCCGGCTACGTACGCTTTAGCCGGATGAACCTGATTTTTTTCCGGCTTACCCCTTTCATCCCGGATTCATCAAGCTTTCTCCCGAAGGAATGCCGGGGCCCGGCTCGGCCCGGATTATTCTCCCGCGCAGAACCTGGGAATTTTTCCCCTGGGGAATGCCGAGCTCCAGCTCGGCCGGAAGCTTTTCCCGCACGGAGCATGAGAATTTTCCCCTGGGGAACAGCCGGACCTCGGTTCGGCTCGATGATTCCCCCGCGCAGAACCTGGGAATTTCCCCCCCCTGGGGAATGCCGAGCTCCAGCTCGGCCCGATTATTCTTCCACCAAAACTAGCAACCACTAAAAGAACAATATCATCCACTTTAGTCTCTCCCTTCCGAATATGGTGCCTCTTGGAAAATTCTTGGTAACTATTTGCCACATACGGCATATATCCATTTAACCACACTGGATTCCGGCTCCCGGTTCAAGCCCGGGACAAGCTTCGCCGGAATGACGGAAAAAGGCAACTGCCTGCTTTAACCGTCACCCCGGTCCCGGATCCCTCATCCTGGACGCGATCCGGGACCGGAATGACGGATCCGGGGTGCAGGTCTTCTTATTCGATCTTGCTGAATAGTTACAATTCTTGTTTATTAATAACCAATTCTTGCAATGTGAGAATATTTCTGGTTTTATTTTTAAAACTGTCAATTGTTCCAGTTGCTTACCCGTTAACCCCCGCCTTTGCTGCTTTTTCCTGAAAATTCATTTATTTCAACATATTACATCAAAAATAAAACCGGCATTATTTTTGATTGTGAAGAGATGTTGAACACTTATTAAAAATTTGAATGGCCTCGGCTTAAGAATTCTTCATAGCTGGATTATAAGAATGCAAGGAGGAAAAAGTGCCTATTGATCGACGCAGTTTTCTAAAATTTGGCGTCAGTGGAGTGGTTGTCCTGGCTGGTTCCGGGTTAACCTCATATCTGGGAGGGGACGCCTTTCTCTCGGAAAATCTCAGGGCGAGCGCTGATAACCGGGCCGCTAATTTTTACCGGGGAATGGCCAGTTTTGATAAGACAGTCCGCACCACCTGCGCAGGCAACTGCACCCAGTCCTGCGGATGGGATGCCCGTGTTCGTGGAAACACCCTGGTGGGGATTGATCCTTCCGCTGACTATGATACATACGATCCGGTAGCAGAAAACGCATACTCTCCCCGGGGATGCGTCCGGGGCAGCACCTTTCCTCAATATATCTATGGTCCAACCAGGATCAAAACCCCTCTTATCCGGACCGGACCCCGGGGTTCCGGACAGTTTAGAAGGGCGTCGTGGGATGAAGCCCTGGATCTGATTGCCGAGAGATGGCTGAAGATAATCAGGGAAGACGGACCCGAAGCCCTGGCAATCTTTTCTCCTATCCCGGCCTACGGATATGTATCTGCTGCTTCCGGTTACCGGCTGGGGCGGATAATGGGCGCAACCGGACCCTTGTCTTTTTACGACTGGTACTGTGATCTCCCCGCAGGTGAACCCCAGACCTGGGGAGCCCAGACCGAGGAGTGCGAAGAATGGGACTGGGTTAATTCCAGGCTGCTGATTCTCTGGGGAGCCAATGTCGCTGAATCGCGCATGGCAGCTGCCCATTTTGTTACCGAAGCCAAGTACCGGGGATGCAAGGTTGTATCCATACTCACCGATTACAATGCCACCAGCAAGCTGGCCGACACGGCCATCTGCCCGTTGCGCGGCACTGACGGCGCGCTTGCCCTGGGACTGATCAGAGAAATCATTGCTCAGGGAAATCATGACCCTGAATATATAGAAACCTATACTGATCTTCCTTTTCTGATCCGCAAGGATACTCAGACTTTTCTGCGGGAAAAAGACCTTGAACAGGAGGGGAGCGCTTACCGTCTGTACGTATGGGACAGATCAAAGCAGCAGCCGGCTGTTGCTCCGGGAACCATGGGAGATGACCGGGATACCCTGGACTGGAACGCAGTGGGAATCCGGCCGGATCTGGAATTTGCCGGAACCGTGCGTCTGGTCTCGGGAGAGGAAGTTGAAGTGGAAACCGCCTGGGTGCGGCTGAACCGCCAGCTCAACAGTGATTATACCCTGGACAGGGTATCTGAAATCACCCAGGTAAATGAAGAAGTCATTGCCGGACTCGCCCGGGACATCGGCAATACCAGGCCGGTGAGCATTATTGAAGGCGGGGGCATCAATCACTGGTATCATCATGATCTGAACAACCGGGCCATGATCCTGCTTATGGCCATAACCGGCAATGTTGGAGTAAACGGCGGCGGATTTCACCAGTATACAGGCCAGTACAAGGTCTGGCTCAAGGGTCTGGCCAGCTATGTTCCCCTGGGCAAAGCCAAGTGCACCAACGGCACTTTGTTTGTCTGGGCTCATTATGACAAGGAATTATGGCGTCTGGAGCAGGACTGGCCTGTCATGGTCAGCAATATTGAAAAAGGTGACCTTACCCGGCTTCCTGATGGAAGTCCGGTCAGCCCGGATCCGGAAAACGTCATGGGGTACAGACAATATCTGATGATCAAATCCATGCGGGACAAGATAATGCCCGTGTACCCGGCTGCCCCGGCAAAACCCCGGGCCATGCTCATCTGGCGGGGGAATTTTGTTAATAATGCCAAAGGAGGATACAAGGTTCTGGACTGGTTCAAAGATGAAGAAAAACTGGAATTCGTTACTACCCTGGATTTCAGAATGTGTACCTCTGCTTTATATACCGATGTGGTTCTTCCTGCTGCTTCCTGGTATGAAAAACTGGACCTGATCACTACTCCCATGCATCCC
>JAWOGL010000284.1:0-4377 GCA_046496945.1 Desulfonatronovibrio sp. | reverse complement strand
TCGGTGGCTCTAGGCCTTCTTAGGCCGGGCGTGAGATATTCTTATTCTTTATGAGAAAGGGATAGTTCAATTTACCAAAGTACGCTCCAACCGGATGAACCGAAAAGATGTTAATCGTGTTTAAACCAGGCAAAAAATTACCGTGGAGGTAATATCAAAAACAAGAAAATCAGGTCCGGGCTGAGTTTTTCAGGATGGATATATGTCCTGCTCTGTCTGGTAATCGGTCTGGCCGCGGTCAACAGCAACAATAATGTTCTTTTCCTGATTACGTCCCTGCTGTTAAGCCTTCTTTTTCTTTCGGGCCTTACAGCCCTGTATAATATTTCCGGAATCCAGGTTAGGACAGGGACCACGAACGTACTCACTGCCGGTTCTCCGGGAACGGTCATGCTGGACATTGAAAACCGCAAGCGTTTTCCTTCCCTGCTTCTGGATGTCTCACTGGGAGCGGACTCCTCCCTTATTCCTGTAATACCCGGTAGAAAAAAGAAAAATATTTACCTGACCTGGGTTCCGTCCCACCGGGGCAAACCGGCACTATCCAGAGTGAAGCTGACCTCTTCATTTCCTTTCGGATTTGTCAGGAGGGGCGCATTGATTGATACCGGATCCAGTATGGTGGTGGCTCCCGGGCCGGCCGGAAATGTTGACAGCTTTCTTTTTTCAGGCAGCGAACAGCCGGCTTTTGTGGACGGGACCGGACAGGGCCGGGGAGAATGGAAAGGCATCACGCGGCATCGTCCCGGAGAAGGCAAGGCCAGTATTGTGTGGCGGCGCCTTGACTGGCATAAGCTGGCCATGGGAGGTGACAGCGGTCAATGGCCGGCCCACAGTTTCACCTCTGAAACCGCTAATTCTCTTGTCCTGGACTGGGATGATCCCGTGTACAGCGGTCTGGACACAGAAAAAAGGCTGTCAGTGCTTAGAAGCCTCCTGGATAAAATTATTCGGGATAATCAGCCCTGGGAGCTTAGACTTCCTGGAAGAACTGTCGCAGGCAATGCCGGAATAAATTACAGACGCGCCCTGGAAGCCCTGGCTCTGGTAGAGCCTTTGCCGGGATCGACTGATATCTGAACTATAATTCATGAGATAATGACATCTTCTACTTTTTTGTCCACACAGGTTCCTCTCAGGTTTCTTTCGCCTTTGCTGGCTGTAAGTGCGGGGTCGTGCGTATTGTTCTCCCTGTACACCATACTGGCCTTATGGGTGATTCTTTTCTGGATTATATCCGCTGTACTTTCATTTATTGCCTTTTATAAAGGCAAAACAGAAGTTTTTTCATATAATTTCCGGCTGGTCACTGTGGTGCTTCTGGTGAGTCTGGCTGTCCCGGTTTACTGGCACCAGGGCTGGCAGTACATACTGGCCCAGGCTATGGTGCTGATGCTGGGCATTAAACTCATGGAACTCCGAAGCCAGCGTGACGCTTTTCAGTTTTGCGGACTGGGAGTCCTGGGGCTTGGGGTGGCTTCTCTGGTCCGTTTTGATCTGGGTTTCGGCGTAATGATCTTTCTGTTTTTCTTTCTGGGGCTGGTTCTTATTTTGTGGCAGCATGTCTATGATCAGACCGCGAAAGTATCTCTGACCCGGGCTCCGGGCTGGATGTTCTCTTTAAAGCTTGTTGCATTCGCTCTTATTTTGACTGTTTTGACAGTTACCCTGGGTTTGCTGCTGTTTTTTATTATTCCCAGAAACATTAATCCTATGTTGAATCTAGGTTCGGGAATGGAAATTCACCGGACCGGATTCAGCGCGCAAATGAGTCCTGGAAGCGTCAGCGAGATTGTTGTTTCCCGCAGGATAGCCTTCCGGGCCGGCATTGATGGTCCGGTTGATCCCTCCCGTCTTTACTGGCGCGGAACTGTTTTGTGGGAGACGGATGGAGCAGGGTGGCAGCCCGGCACTCCCCATGATTTTCAGGAAAGCCCCCCGGAATTTAAGGAGACTAAAAAAGATTTTATCACTCAGATCATTACCTTGAATCCGGGAAGAACAGAGTATCTTTTCGGTCTTTATTATCCAGGCCGGATTCAGGATGTAAGCCCTGTTAATTACAACCGGGACAGGTCAGTGAAGATGGATGATATTGTTGAAACCGCCATAAGGTATCAGGTTCACTCAGTCAGGGAGGATAAGACGCCCATCTCATCGCGTGAAAGAAGTGCAGGTACAGCTGTGCCCCCCGGACTTGATCAGCAGATTGTGGATCTGGCCCGCGAGTTAGGTGAGCAGGCTGATGATTCCGGGTCTGTTGCCCGGGAAATAATGTCCTATTTCAGCTCCAGGGATTTTCAGTACAGTCTTTCCTCTCCTGCCGGGTTCAGTCAGGGCCAGACTCTGGCTGAATTTCTGTTTGAAACCAGGACCGGGTATTGCGAACTTTATGCCGCGGCCATGACTCTTTTGCTGCGGCTTAACAATGTTCCTTCCAGAGTGGTGGTGGGCTATCTGGGAGGTGAATTTAATCCTGTAGGCGGGTACTGGGTTGTGCGCGACAGCATGGCCCATGCCTGGGTTGAAGCCTGGGTCGATGACAGGGGGTGGGTTCTGCGTGATCCCACCAGAGCCCTGGGAAATAATGCTGCTGCTGAAGCCACAGAAACAGAAGTTTATCAGCCGTCGGAGACTGCTTCTCCTGATCAGGTAATGAGCCCGGCCTTGAGGGTGGTTGACTGGCTCAGATGGCAATGGACCAATGCTGTTATTGATTTTACCCTGGCCAGGCAGATAAGTATGTGGAGGTCTCTCAGATCCGGAGTTCAGGATACCTGGTCAGAGCTGACTACACCCGACATTTCTTTTTTCAGGAAGATTGCGCAGCGCGGAAAAATTACTCTGGTGATTGCCGCTGTGGTGCTGGCAGCCGTTATTTTTACGGGGTTTAGAATTTTTGTGTATAAAAACATGACGGAGCATTCTGAGGACAGGTTCAGGCGCAAAGCATGGAAAACTTTGGCCCGCAAAACTCCCGGCAGATATTACAACCTGAATAGACCCGGCCGGGAAGACCCAATATGGAAGTGGTGGAAAAAGAATTATCCGGATAGAGTCAGGGAACTGCAGGATGCTTATTACGCTCAGAGATACGGACCCAAGCCTGATTTCAGAGGCCATGCCAGGTTGAAAAAAATTCTGTCCGGGGAGTGATTATGAAAAAAATATTAGTTATGACGCTGTTTTTTACGCTTGCCTGGATTTTTTGCGCTCACGCTGTGACTCTTGTGGTCCCTGAGCAGGTGGGGCAGGGTGAACCTTTCCGCGTGGAGATAAGTTCCCGGAAAATACCTGAAAAAATTACGGTTTTCTGGATGGATAAGGTGGTTGATTATCCTGTTGATCTGCCTGGAAAGCAGATGATTCTGCTGGGCGCGGGTCTGGATAGATCAGGGGATTATCCTCTTGAGCTTGTGTTTGACCTGCCTGAAGGAACATTGAATAAAACTGTGGTTGTCAGCATCGTGGACAAGGATTTTCCAGCCCAGCATTTAAGCCTGCCCGAGTCCATGGTTACCCCTCCGCAGGAAGTAATAGACAGGATAATAAAAGAGCGTAATTTGACGGTTAATGCTTTGAATACACTTACTCATAACCGGTACTGGACTGAAGAGTTTGTCCGTCCGGTACCCGGAGAGATAAGCTCGCGTTTTGGAGTACGCAGGTTCTTGAATGACCAGCCAAGGTCGCCTCATAAAGGGGTTGATTTCCGGGGCGCAGAGGGAACCCCTGTTAAAGCTCTGGATTCGGGACAGGTGATCCTTACCGGTGATTTTTATTATGGTGGGCAGACAGTGATTATGGACCATGGCCTTGGTCTTCAGAGTCTTTACATGCATTTGAGTAAAATTGAGATCAGCGAGGGGGATTATATATCCAGGGGAGAACAGGTTGGTCTGGTAGGCATGACCGGGAGATCAACCGGTCCTCATCTTCATTTTGGAGTGTATATTCTTGGAGAAGCGGTTGATCCTCTGTATTTGTTTGATGAAGGCAACTAGTCAGCATAACCATCAATTAACAGCTTGTTGAAAAAGTCCTTACTCAGCAGACTGTTCAAAAATTCCAAGGGCAAGAAGCAAAAAAAGTTCAAGATTGCAGCGTATTTATGATACGTAAAAGTTTGAACTTTTTGCAGCGACGCAGCAATTGGGAGATTTTCAACAGTCTGCCAGCCTTGTATTTATGTTTCCCGTGCTGTTAAGGGGATTATAAAGAGGAAATTCAGGGGGGGTATTACCTGCTTTGGATAAGCCGGTCCAGAATCAGGCCGAAAAATGTTGACGGATCATCGCCGTGGTAAATCCAGCCCATCTGGGAGTTGCAGGTGGAACATAGAACTGTCTGCCAGGAATATCCCGGAAACCAGGTGAA
>JAWOGL010000279.1:0-5187 GCA_046496945.1 Desulfonatronovibrio sp. | reverse complement strand
CAGCCTCGCTTGCTTCAGACAACCAGGAGACTCAGGCCATAGTCAGGGCGGTCATGGACAACCTCAATGTGGACAAACAGCAGGCAGAGTCCATAAAACTGCTTTATTCTTTTCCGGATTCAAGTACCGCGGATTCATCCGGGCTGATTATTAAAAATGACGTCAATGCATCCAGCCGTGTGGAGTCTGCCGCTAAAAAAATGGTTCGACCTGATTTTCTCGGCTCTTTTACCGCTCTTTATCTGAAAGACGCGGATGCCTTGTTTATTTCTGCCTGGGATGGTCCATCCATAACCCTTGACTCCCAGCCTCTGCACCCGGGAAGGCCTCAACTGCTCAAATCAGGCGCCATTTTGAATGACTCCAGAGGAAACCGCATATATACGGGTGAACTGCTCTCTCTGGTTAAAGCCGGGGAAAGGCAGAGCAGTCAGCTTTATTTTCAGGGCCGTGATATTAATTTCCGGTATCCCGGAAGTCAGAACGGCCTGCATAATTTCAGCTTTGACCTTACCGGCGGGATGCTGGTGGGGGTCATGGGGGTCAGCGGAGCAGGCAAGTCAACTCTTTTAGGGGTTCTCAACGGTCAGATCAAACCCGATTCAGGCAGCCTGCTCATCAATGGCCAGGATTTATCCCGGGAATCCGACACAATGGAAGGAGTAATGGGTTTTGTACCCCAGGACGACCTGCTGTTTGAAGAACTGAGCGTTTTCGACAATCTTTACTACAGCGCTTCCTTGTGTCTGGCGGACATGCCTGCTCAAAAACGCAGGATCAAAGTGGACGAACTCCTTGATGAACTGCAGCAGAAGGAAATCCGGAATCTCAAGGTGGGATCTCCCCTGGAAAAGACCATCAGCGGCGGACAGAGAAAGAGACTCAACATAGCCCTGGAACTTATCAGGGAGCCCTCAATCCTTCTCGTGGATGAGCCGACATCAGGACTTTCATCTTCAGACTCAGAAAAGGTAATGGCCCTGCTAAAGGCCCAGGCAGCCAAGGGCAAACTGGTAATTGTGGTTATTCATCAGCCTTCCTCCAGAATTTTCAGACTTTTTGACAGGCTCTGGTTACTGGATAAAGGCGGCAGGCCCATATTTGACGGAAATCCTCTGGAAGCCATAGTTCATTTCCGTTCCCAGGTTTACCAGGCTGGAATGGACGAGTATTCCTGCCCCTCCTGCGGAAATGTTAATCCCGGCCAGATATTTGAAATTGTTGAGGCCAGAAAAGTAGGTTTGGACGGTCTTTATACTGATGAACGGCTGATCGGGCCGGAACAGTGGCACGAACGTTATGTCAGGGACCGCAGCACATCATCCGGGACCGGAAACCAACCGCACTCCACTGAATATCCTGAAATGGAACCGCGTCTCTGGCGTCCCGGGTGGCTGGGACAGGCAGGCATATTTTTCATGCGCACCTTTAAAGGCCGAACCGCCAACAGACAATATCTCCTGGTTAATCTGCTGGAACCTCCACTGCTTGCTCTCCTGGCTGGCCTCATATCCTTTGGAGCATGGGGAGCTGATTATTCATTTATGGAGAACCAGAACATCTCAACATATTTTTTTATCAGCATAATCGTGGCCCTGTTTCTGGGAATGAGCGTCAGCGCGCAGGAAATCAACCGTGACCGCAAGATTCTCAGGCGGGAAGAATTCCTGCATTTGAGCTGGTCCGCCTACATATCCGCCAAAAGTGTTTATCTTCTGGGCGTGGCCGCATTGCAGATGGCTTTATTTGTGCTGGTGGGCAACTCCCTGCTGCGGATTCCGGACATGCACCTTGCCACCTGGACAGCCCTTTTCAGCTGCGCCGTGCCGGCCTGTATTTTAGGCCTGAACATATCCTCTGCCTTTAAATCTGTGGTCACCATCTACATTCTGATCCCCTTGCTGCTGGTCCCGCAAATGATGCTTGGAGGAGCGGTCATTCCCCTGGACGACCTGCTGCACCGCGATGCCGGACACCGCAACACGCCTTTAGTGGCTGATCTTATGCCGTCGCGCTGGGGATACGAAGCACTTATTGTGCATCAATATCTGAACAATGACTATACTTCCAGTTTTACGCCGTGGAATCTTAAGGAAATGCAGCTGAACTATCTCGTTGATTATCATATTCCGGAAATTCGTGGCTTGGCGGACTATCCTCTGCTGGAAGTAAACCAGGATAATCCCGGTGAAATCAGGCAGCGCCTGGCGGCCCTGGAAAATGAAATCGACTTTCTTGAAGAAAGGGCGGGAATTTTATCGCCTGTAAGCCTTAAAGAACTCGAACCTGAGGTTTATAACCGGGAAACAGCCGACAAGATCAGAATATGGCTGCAGCAGGCTGGCTCAAGCCTTCGGTCCGAACTTTCCGGAGTCTGGGAGTACAGGCTGGCCGCTGAAGACAAAATTATAAAGGAATCAAAAGGACAAGGCCTTGAATTACTCAAAAATAAAAATTTTAATCAGGAAATTGCCGACCTGGTTAAAAACGTCAAAACCTTTGAACAGGTCCGGCTTTCAGGTGAACACTTGGTGCAAGTGGCTGTACCAATAGCTGAAATGCCGGATTCCCGGCTTGGCAAAGCTCATTTTTTTGCCCCCTGGAAGCAGCTTGGGCAGACAAGGATTTCAACTTTTGTTTTTAATGTTATGATTTTATGGGTTATGGGACTTGCGCTGTTTGCCGCCCTTTATTATAAGCTGTTTTTCAGGATTCTGAACATTGGACGTAAAAATTAACAGCCTGTTAAACTCTCAACTCAATCCAGGAGTCAGCCATGAAAATCGTACTTGCCTTTGTTTTCGCCGTTACCCTTCTTTCATCCCCGCCCGTCCATAGTGCTGAATATCAGTCCGATCTGAGCTATGTTTCCAGCCAGATTATCTCCAGGGTTGATGAGGGTGATATCACCCAAATGATGCAGCAGCTGGATTTATACAGACATGCCGGTCTTTCCTATCAGCCAGGGCTTACCGTTCCCCTGTCGGTCAAGGACAAGAACAATGATGAACTGGCGGTCTTGCTGGGCATGCTCACTTTTGACGCCAACTACGCCATGGTCTTTGGCCGTATGGGAGAGTCCATTGACAACAGAATGTTCATTCGCACCACTTTGCTGCCCCGCCTGAAGCAGAGCGATAAAGTCGATTTTACTCCGCCAAGGCAGGATTTGCTGGAAAAACTGATGCGCAACCCCCAGGACGAGCAGGCCAGAAAGATGATCCACGAACATGTGGCTGCACAGATCCGGCGTAACGCAGAACTCGCTGAAAATGACCCGGAAATAATGCAGGGGCTTGTTTACAGTTATTATGGGGCAATGATCCAGGGCTTGTATGTGGCCACCTCCATGGCCATGAACCTGCCTTTGACTCCGGAGATCCAGGAACTTTTCGAATACCAGCTGGTACGTCTGCAGTACCTTGATGAACTCATTCATAACCTGGAGAACAGCGAAATCCGGGAAATCCTGGGACAGGAAAAAATCTGTTCAATTATTGACCCCATTATTGAACGTCTTCAGTCATCCCGCGGGGAAATCACTCCCGAACTTGTCAAAGATCTCAATGATATAGCTGTTCAGGCAAGATCTGAATATGTAAATCCCTGAGAACTGTTCACACCAGCCTTTGACTTGATTCAAAGGCTGGTGACAGTCCGGGTTTTGAAATGCTGTAATGTTTGACCGCCAACATCTCCATGGCAGGTTTTCGAAGAACCATATCCCAAAGCCCATACCGGTATTGCTTATCAGAGTGTTGAAAAAGTCCTTACCAGGCAGGTTGTTCAAAAATTCCAAGCGACAGTCCGGCACCCACTTAGGACGCCATTAAAGACTTATGCCGGAATAATACTCACTTAAGTGGGTGCCGGATAAACAGCAAAAAAAGTTCCTGGAATCATTTTTTTATTACTTTTCAACGTTGAACATTGAACATTGAACATTGAACGTTGAACGTTGAACTAAACTTATAGCGACAAAGCCAATTGGGAGATTTTCAACAACCTGTTAAAAAAAAGCAGGCCTTCACTAAATAAGTGAAGGCCTGCTTTTTTTCATGCCCAGGGGACAAACCGGGCTTTATTTCACGGCTTTATCAAGCAGACTGTCCACCCTGTCCCGGTTGAAACCATCGATCCTGATTCCGTCGATTATAATTACCGGAGTTCCGCTGATACCTATCGCCTGTATCTTTTCCATTTCCCTGGAAAGGGTTTCCCCGTGCTTTTCCTGCAGGGCTTCAAAAACATCTTCAGGGGTTCGGGTATAAATCTCAAACTTTTGGTTAAAAAGCCGGATAACAGCAAGATCAGCATCGTCAGTCAGCTTTTTTCTGTCAAGTTCATAAGCAAAATCAACAACCTGCTGATAAATATCTTTTTCTTTAAACTCCATCATCAAAAAGGTCAGGGCCACGGCTCCAGAGCCGGGATCAAGAGGAAAATGAGCAATTTTAAGTTCGTTTATCCTGTCCTTCTGATCCAGCAGATAGGAATAGGCATTTCTGCAATAAGGGCAGAACGGATCGCTCAGGTAAAGGACGTCGGCGTCTCCAGAACCCTGAAAAAGGACATCCCCCACTCCGGGATCGTTTTCCAGTCTTTCCAGCTCATCCATGACCTCCTGGTGTATGGACTGGCCGGTGTTGAGCCTTGCTAAAACGCCGTCCAGCTGAACATTGCCGGTTTCATCAACAATCAGGGTTACATGCTGTTTCTGTCCAGCCTCTGGCTCGGACAGGACAATCTTGACCGCGTACAGGGTCACATCCTGTCCACTGAGCTCCACTTCAAAAGGAATGCTTTTGACCACATCCATATCATCCCTGACAATGGAATCAGGGTCTCCTCCCCTTTCAGCTATAATCGCCTGAAAACGGGTAAAAACATTGTCCATAAGATTGTCTTCCTGCAGAGCCGCCATCAGCCCTGAAGGAAAATACAACAAAATAAACAGTATAAATAATAATTTTTTTTTCATGGAAAACTCCGTTATTAAGGATTTTTGTATCTATTCACCATATATTATGATCAGTCACTGAATTTAAGGTCATCCGCTGATTCATGTTTCGCCATTGATACGATGTTTGACCGTCGCAGGGTCCGTTCAAGTGCACCAAAGCTTAAGGCACCATAGCTCAGTGCACCGGAGCTTACCGTACCGGAGGTCGGCACGCCGGGTCCAGC
>JAWOGL010000226.1:0-13192 GCA_046496945.1 Desulfonatronovibrio sp. | reverse complement strand
CCAGAAAAGTTTGTAGAGCATAAGCGCGTTAATGATAAGAAGGAAGACAATAAAAAGCCTGAGCATTTTTCACACTATGAAACCCGGTTTGCAGATCAGCTTTATTGAAGCTGATCCGGCTGGTTAGATTTGAGGTAGGCCAGCGGGATATCCAATTCTTTCAAAAAAAGGGTAGTAGCACGTTCAATTCGGAACACTTCTTCCGGAGAAAGCTCCAGTTTGGACACCTTGGAGATGACGTCTTTCAGATGTTTGAATTCGCTTAGCAGTTCCGAATGCATGGTCAGCCGGCTTAGCACGGGTTCAAGCTCCACAATGGTTAACAGACAGTTTCTGAGTCTAGCTTGGAGAATATTGCTCTCAACCTGCATCGATAATCTCCCTAGCCTGGTTCCAGGGTTGATAATATTCGCTGTATCCGTCAAGAACCTGTTTAATAAGTTTTTTCATTTCAGGGGCATCATTTAAATTCAGATAATAGTTTGCTCCCATTATAAAAGCCATCTGCTGGTGCAGGCTGGGAGCTTTTTGGCCCATAACTATCAAGTTCACATCTCTTCTTGTGTGGCCGGACCAGCTGTTAATTTCATGGAAAAGTTTTCTGAATTCAGAGCCGGCTTCAATAACAATTACCTGATACTGGTTGAGCCGCAGTTTTTGCGTGGCAATGTCAACATTATGAGTTCCTGTGGCCAGATAACCATTGTCCTGAAAGATTGTTCCCATGGTTTGAGCCAGATTCTGGGTGGACAGGCACAAAAAACAGACCTTGGAACCCGGAGGAAAAAAATCCGGTTCTACCCGCTTTGTCATGTCCTTATTGCTGTTGTTTTGATCCATGTTTGCTCACCTGTATATCTGCAAATCATTTAATAAATATTATTCTGAAAAATCACGTCCGTATTGCTCATCCAACTGCAGTCCTTCAATATCTGTTACTTTTTCCCCCCGCTGAGATTTTATCCGGTCGATCATCTGTTTGAGGTGGGATTTGTCTGAAGCATTGAGCATGGCCATGTCTTCTGTGATCTTTTCAGCCTGATAAATCTTTATCAGGTATTGGTCAAACGTGGTCATGCCATAAGCCTCGCCCTGGGCAATTACATTGTAAAATGTTTTTTCCTCTGTTTCTCCGTTGAGGATAAGGTCCTTTATCCGCAGATTGTTGCGCAAAATTTCAAAGGCGGCGATTCTTCCTCCGCCTATTTTTGGCATCAGCCTCTGGGAGACAACGAATTTAAGACTTTCTGCCAGTCTGGATCTGATCAGTCTTTCTTCACTTAGTTCAAACATGCCGATAATCCTGTTTACGGTCTGCCCGGCATCGCTGGTATGCAGAGTCCCCAAAACTAAATGCCCGGTTTCCGCAGCTTCCAGGGCAATGGTGATGGTTTCCCGGTCTCTGATTTCTCCTACCAGAATGACTTTGGGAGCCTGTCTGAGAGCGGCTCTAAGCCCTGATGCAAACGTGTTGAAGTCAATCCCCATTTCTCTCTGGTTAATTACTGCGCTTTTATGCTTATGCTGGAACTCTATGGGATCTTCCAGCGTAATGATATGTTTGTATTCCTGCTGGTTTATTCCATCAATGAGTGCGGCCAGAGATGTTGATTTGCCTGTTCCGGTGCCTCCGGTTACCAGGATCAGACCGTATTTTTCAGCAGCCATGGCATTGAATATTTCCGGCAGCTTAAGCTGAGCCATGGTTGGAACTTCCATGGAAAGTTTACGCATGACAATAGCCAGAGAACCTTTTTGTCCGAATATATTGACCCTGAATCTGGCCTGTCCGGGAAGCTGATAGGAAAGATCGCAAGAGCCGGCCATTAATTGATCCTTGTATAAACGAAGGTTGCGCCCCATCATGGCCATGGCCATGGCTTCCACCTGAAAGGGAACCAGAGGGCCCATTTCAGGACGGATAGAAACCTCGGTAAGCCGGCCATGGACTTCAGCCTGAATGGTTTTACCCACAGTAAAAATAATATCTGAAAGGTCGGGCTGGGCTGAAACTATTTGTTTAATTATGTCATCAAACTGGGAACGAAGCATGATTTTCTCCTGCGGTGGCCTCAAAATCTTTATTTTTGTTTTTCAGATTTTTTTCTGCTGACTGTTGTTCAGCAGAAAATCAGGCTTCAGTGAAATCCTGGGGAGGATGCGCCAGAAAGTCCTTGAATTTGGACTTGTTCACAGCCTTGTTATAGGCGTCTTCAGGGTCAATAATTCTTTGCTGCAGATGTTTGAGAATGGCGTCATCCAGGGGTTGCATGCCGAACTTTCTGCCGGTTTCTATAACCGAATTGATCTGAAAGTTTTTGTTTTCCCTGATCAGGTTTCGGACTGCCGGAGTAGCGATAAGGATCTCCAAGGCGGCGACGCGGCCGGGTTTGTCTATCCTTTTGAAGAGGCTCTGGGCAACAATAGCCCTTAAGGATTCAGACAGGCTGGATCTGATCTGGCCCTGCATTTCTCCCGGGAAGACTTCAATAATCCTGTCAATGGTTTTGGATGCGGAGATGGTGTGCAGGGTGCCAAAGACCAAATGGCCGGTCTCTGCGGCTTCCAGGGCCAGCTCAATGGTTTCAAGGTCGCGAAGTTCTCCTACCAGGATGATATCCGGATCTTCTCTCAGAGCTCCGCGAAGGGCTGATTTAAAGCTTATAGTATCTTTGCCGACCTCACGCTGGTTGATAAGGCATTGCACAGGTTGATGTACAAATTCAATAGGATCTTCAATGGTCAGGATATGATCTTTTCTGGTTTTGTTGGCGTAATCAATAATTGCGGCCAGGGTGGTTGATTTACCACTTCCGGTGGGTCCGGTCACCAGGACCAGACCCTTGGGAAGCATGGCCATGTTTTTCATTATGGAAGGCAGTTTAAGATCTTCAATGCTGAGGATTTTCTGGGGTATTTCCCTGAATACCGCAGATGCCCCCATTCTCTGCATGAAAAAGTTTACCCTGTACCGGGCAAGGTTGGGTATTTCGTAAGAAAAGTCCACGTCGCCGGATTCTTCAAATAATTTAACTTTGTTTTCCGGAGTGATTTCGTAGAGCATTTTTTTTAATTCTTCATGCTCAAGAGATTTGTATTTGATGCGCTGCAGATCTCCGTGCAGTCTGATAATAGGCTGAGAGCCTGTGGAAAGATGGAGATCGGATGCTCCCAGTTCGTGCATCATTTTAAAAAAAGCATCAATCTGGGCCATTTGAAACCTCCGTAAATATGCGTTTTGCGCAGCAAAAAATTAATCTGTTACTTATCCTGAAGCTGGGTATAAAAGTTTCTGAGATAGTTCGCTCCTGACACCAGGGCAAGCACCAGGGCTATATGGATAAGTATCTGTCCTGCCAGGTTAAGGTTAACTCCCCACCATGAGTAATGCAGAATAAGCGGACATAAGGCCACAATTTGAAAAATGGTTTTGAGTTTTCCGTAATTATCCGCTGCAATGACCACGTTTTCATCTGCTGCTATTGCCCGGAGTCCGGTAACCATAATTTCTCTGCCGATTATTACAATAGCCACCCAGGCCTGCAGCCAACCATTGGCCACCAGCATAATCATGACTGAAGCAATGAGCAGTTTGTCTGCCAGGGGATCCAGAAATTTACCCATATTGGTAACCATGTTGTATTTTCTAGCCACGATTCCGTCCACCAGATCGGTGAGAGAGGCGGCGATAAAGACGAACATAGCCAGAGCGGAAGTTATTCGTCCGGGAAAATAAAGCAGCAAAACAATAATGGGGATGCTACCGATTCGGGCAAATGTCAGGCAGTTGGCAAGGTTAAACATGAGTTATCCGCTTTTTTGATGTTTGGCGTAAATCTTGAGGACTTTCTGAACATATTCCTGTGTTTCTTTAAACGGGGGAATGCCCTGGTAATGTTCGACTCTGGACGGACCGGCGTTGTAGGCTGCCAAGGCCAGAGGGATACTTTCAAATCTGTCCAGCAGATATTTAAAATAACGGGTTCCGGCTTCAATGTTTGAATCCGGCTCAAAAGGGGTGGCAAGTCCCAGATCCTTCTGGGTTTCAGGCATGATCTGCATCAGTCCCTGCGCTCCGGCTCTGGAAACCGCGCCGGGATTGAAGCCTGATTCAACTTCGATCATGGCCCGAATAAGATCCGGATCAACCGAGTAGTGCCTTGCGTAGGTCATGGTTATTTCGACAAATTCGTCCCCGGACATGTCTTTTGGTCTGAAAACAGCAAAAGGACGATATTTATCGGAAGTGGGAAGGTCAGTAAAGTGAAAGGTCCCGCTGTCATCCTGGTAATAATATACAGTTCCGGCCGGAGAGACTGCCGGTATTAAAAAAAGACATAAAGTCAATATGGAAAAAATGATTTTCAGATGCATATCTTAGGGGATCGCAGTTTAAAGTTGTGGTTATCTGTCGGCCTGATAATTCGGTCCAGCCTTGGATGTATGTTTTATAGCATTTGATTTCTAAGGAGGCAAGAAGCAAGACAGGTTATCCCTTTTAATGCGGTCAAGTCATCCCAGGTACCAGAGCCAGATGGTTTCTCCCCATAATATATAGATAACGGCTCCCAGAGCCAGAAAAGGGCCGAAGGGCACAGGCGTTTGCATGGCTTTGGTATTTCGGGATTTTTTCATGTAAAGAAGCGAGCCAAGCAGGCCCAGGACAGCGGATATAAATATCATAACAGGTAATCCCTGCCACCCGGTAAGTGCTCCGAGCGTGAGCATAAGCTTTATATCTCCGGTGCCAAGGCCTTCAATCTTTTTAATTGCCTGGTAGCCTTTTTGAAGGAAAAGAAAAAAGCCTGCACCTATCAAGGCCCCGAGTAAAGAGTCCTGCCAGGATATGGGCAGGAAAAAGCTGGCTCCAAAGGCCAGCGCCGCGCCAGGCAAAGTGAATATGTCCGGAAGTATGTAGAGCTCCAGATCAATAAACGAAACGATTATAAGCAGCCCGCAAAAAAACAGGTAAATAAAGTAAGACAGCCCCAGTCCGAATGTTAAGGCCAAGAGTAAGGAAAGGAGGCCGGAAACAGCTTCAACAGCGGGATATCTGAGGTTTATTTTCTGAGAGCATGAACTGCATTTGCCTTTTAAAAACGCGTAGCTTATCAGGGGGATATTTTCCCACCAGGAAAGGCTGTGTCCGCAGGCAGGGCAATGAGAACCGGGCCAGACAATGGACTGTCCGGTGAGAAATCTGTGAATACAGACGTTGTAGAAGCTTCCCAGGCAAAGCCCAATAATTACAGAAGCCGGATAAAAGATATTTGCGGGAATTTCCATGTTAATCTCAAAAAATCAGAATATTTCAAACTAGAGATTTTGTTTTCTGATACGAATATCAGCATACTTTTTATGACTTGCTCGGGGTGTTCCGGGGAAACTCATCCCTTCCAAGTTCGCTGTAATAAGGTCAATGGTCACGATGTTTTAAGATTTGAAGTTCCAGGTACTTTTCTCCGGGTTGAATAACGTTGAAATTATTTTGTTAGTATCCGTCAAGAGGTTGAAAAGTCAATACCATAACCTACTGTTGAAAATCTCTTTATTGCTGCGTGGCTACAAAAAGTTCAAGTCCTTACGTATCCTGAATGCGCCCCATTGAAACGAAAGAAGATTTCAGGGGATGAGCTTTGATCTTGAATTTTTGTGCTTTTTATCCGACGTCCACTTGCGCAGGCATTAACCCGGCTGATCAAAACAATTTCATTCTCAATGCCAGTTGTCGATCTGGTACATGCGGGAAGGTATTTTTTCTTGATTATTTTATGAATATTACTTAATATATAAATTTAATTTAATCTGAAAAATATCATTAACCGCATAATCAAAAAATTACCGGTAATATTTCGATTTCAATGTGCAGGTTGATGCTTTGAACAATCGTAGTAATAGCGGCTTTAATCATCTGATTTCTTTGTCTTAAAATTTTCAAAATCTCAATATCCTTAAGGAGGATGCATATAATGACCCGGAAGGACCGCACCGAAGGTATTCTTACCCGAAAGGAAGTGCTGGACCAGTCTGAAAGGCAGAAGTTTTATCAAATACAGCTTAAAGATCTGTTGACCTATGCTTACAGGTACTCTGAAGATGTCAAGAAACGTTTTGACAGGGCCCAGTTTAACGTAGACAAATTCAAGACACTGACCGACCTCAAACACATTCCTATTTTAAAGAAGAAAGAGTTGATTTTTCTTCAATCCATGGGACCCAGGCTGGGCGGGCTATTAACCAAGGACCTGGGGGAACTGAGAAGAATATTTCTTTCTCCGGGGCCCATATTCGATCCTGAAGATAAAAGTGATGACTACTGGGGCTGGACTGAAGGTTATTATGCCTGCGGATTCAGGACCGGTGATGTGGTACAGGTTACATTTAATTATCATCTGACCCCGGCCGGACTTATGTTTGAAGAACCCCTCAGAAACATCGGCTGCTCTGTTGTTCCGGCCGGACCAGGCAATACCAATACCCAGCTTGAGATTATGCAGAAACTCAGGGTAACCGGTTTTGTGGGTACTCCCAGCTATCTTATGCATCTGGCTCAAAAAGGTGAGGAAAAGGGACTCAACCTGAGAAAAGATCTTTTCCTGGAAGTGGCCTTTGTTACAGGAGAGAAATTTTCTGAGAAAGTCCGTTCAGTCCTGGAGAAAAAATTTGATCTCATCATGCGTCAGGGATATGGAACAGCAGACGTGGGAAGCATTGGATACGAATGTTTTCATAAAAACGGCCTGCACGTCGCCAACCGGGCTTATGTGGAGATATGTCACCCGGATACGGGGATTTCTCTTAAAGAAGGAGAAGTCGGTGAGATTGTAGTAACCACTTTTAATAAGACTTATCCGCTGATCAGATTGGCTACCGGTGATCTTTCTTATATCGACTACTCTCCCTGCACCTGTGGACGCACTTCTCCCCGCCTGGGAAGCATCGTGGGCAGAGTTGATACCACCGCCAGAATCAAAGGCATGTTTGTTTATCCTCATCAGGTGGAGCAGGTCATGAGTTCTTTTGAAGAGATCAAGAGATGGCAAATAGAGGTGACCAATCCAGGCGGAATAGACGAGATGGTTCTTTACGTGGAGGCCTCCAGTTTCAGAAGAGATTCAGAGCTTCTGCACGCCTTCAGGGAAAAAATTAAGATCAGGCCGGTTCTCAAGGTCTTGGCTCCGGGAACCTTGCCTCCTCAGATCAGACCAATTGAAGATAAGCGGTCCTGGGAATGATAAAAAGCCAGCTGGCCTTTTTGAGTTTATTTTTTTTACTGGCTGGATGCGCTTCCAGGTACCCGGTGACTGTTCCTTCGGAACCTTCACCGGGTACCTTTTTTTCCGAGGACAAAAGCCGTATCAAAGAATCAGATTTGGCTGCTTCCTTTGAGGAGAAAGATTTTATCCTCATTGGCGAATCCCATAATAACAGTTGCGATCATCAATCCCAGGCCCGGATGATCCAGCTGATGGAGCAAGCTGGACATGAAATTGTCGTTGGTCTGGAAATGGTCAGCCCTGAAAAACAGGAAGTTTTGAATGATTTTTACAAAGGGCGGGTGGATATTGAGCAGCTGCCGGCAAAACTAGGCTGGGAAGAAAACTGGGGCTATGATTTTGAGCTTTATCGTCCTGTATTTGAAGCAGCACACAAATATTCAGTTCCGGTGTATGCTCTTAACCTTCCCGGCCATGTGACCCGAAACATCAGCCGTTATGGCCTGGAAAGTCTTTCCAGTGAAGACCGGGCTTATCTGCCTCCCAGAGTTATTTATCCCCCGGAGCAGCAGAGAACCATGCTGCAGAAACAATTTGATCTGCACCAGGATTTGATTGACAGCGAACAGGTAAGCTTTGAAAATTTTCTAACGGCTCAGTCTGTCTGGGACAGCAAAATGGCTTACCAGGCAGTCCGCATTCACCAGGCAGAGCAGAAAACAGTAATTATACTGGCTGGAACCGGTCATGTTAACAAGGGACAGGGCATTGAGCACAGGCTGCGAGTCCTTGAACCGGAAGCCGGGATAACCGCCGTGGTGCCGGTCAGGTCACCTGAAGATATTTCCTCTGATAATCCATATTATTATTTTTGTCCTCCAGCGCGGCCGAAAATGCGTTTAGGGATTGTGGCGGCGAAACAGGGACACAAGGTTCTGGTAAGGGGTGTTGTTCCAGAGAGTTCAGCTGAACAAGCAGGACTTAAAAAGGGTGACCAGATAGTTCTGGCCGGACATGAAAAAGTACGATCTCTGGCCGACCTGCATAAAGCAGCTTTAAAGGCCCTGGATGACGGTAAGAGCCTGAAATTGGAAGTGATTAGAAGCGGAGAGACCAGGAGATTGAAAATTTCTTTTTAATCAGCTTCAGCCTGCCAGAGTACTAAGCCAGAAAACAGCCTGAACATACTGGAAAGCCATCTGGCTTTTACAGGAGATAATCTTGCCGGAGCTTCCTGAAGTTGAAACCATTGCCCGCGGGCTGAAGCCTCTGCTGGTGAACAAGATTATTTCCCGGGCACGTATATATTACCCCGGGATTATTCGCGGGGATGTAGAGTTTTTTGCAGATAAGGTTAATGACAAAGAAATCATCAGGGTATGGCGAAGGGCTAAGCTTCTTATAATTGATCTGTCCGGTTCCTGGCATCTGATCTTTCATCTGAAAATGACCGGTAAAGTATGGATCCCCCCCAGCGGCGCCGTCCCGGATAAACATACCCATATTGTCCTGGACATGAATGACCAGACCTGCCTTTTTTTCCAGGATCAGCGAAAATTCGGTTATTGCGCCCTGTTCAATTCTGACGATCTTTATTCCTGGAAGTTTTTTTCTGGTTTGGGTCCGGAACCACTGGGCCTTTCCCCGGAGACATTTTTTGACATTGTCAGTCCAAGAAAGGCCCGGATAAAATCACTTCTCCTGGATCAGAAGGTTATTGCCGGCATTGGCAATATTTATGCTGATGAGTCTCTTTTTATGTCCGGCATCCATCCAGAGGCTCAGGGCAATGAATTGTCTTTTGAAGAAATCAGAAGACTTTTGAGCAATCTGCAGATGGTTTTGAGTCGGGCTATTGAGGCTGGAGGAAGTTCTTTCAGGGATTACCGAAATGCTCTTGGTTATTCCGGGATGTTTCAGGAAGAGTTTCTTATTTATGGCAAAAAAGGACAATGCTGTCCCAGATGCAAAACAGTTATTCAAACCTGCAAGGTTGCGGGGCGAACTTCCAGTGTTTGTCCCACTTGTCAGAAAGTCTAACAAGGCGAGGCTGTTAAGATGAGTAGTAAGCACTGTTCTCCCTTGAGCTATGAGGAGTTAAACAACACACTGCTTAAGCTTGGCCTGAAAGAGAATCCTGAGTGGCTGGGCCTCATTCTCTTCGTCAGAAATCTGGTCAATAAAATGGATATTATCAGCGCGGACCAGAAGATAGTACTGCAGAAAACAGTTATCGAGTCTCTGGAAAAAAAAGATTTTTCTGATAAAAACATGAGCAGGATTATTAAAATGATCCAGCAATGTTTTACCGACAGCATAAAAAAAGAACTGGAACGCACAGAACAGAAACTTGATAACCAGAAGGACTTTGCGGACACCCTTATCTCTCAGATTCATATATTAGTGGATGAATTTAAAAAAAGTGTAAATCGTCAGAGTACAGAATTAAATGAGTTTGGGGAAAAGACCATTTCGCATATTGAGCTTCATAAAAATCCTGAAAATATAGTTGGATATATCAGAGGAACAATAAAAAATATTGTTGCAGATGCCAGAAGCGAAGCCATGAGCTGGGAAAACAGGGCCAAGTCCCTGGAAAATATGGCAAGATTTGATAATTTATTGAAAAATCTGTTCAACCGAAGTTATCTGGATGATTATTTAAAGAAAAGTATTGAAGATCATTCAGTTTCAGGGCGGCCTCTTTCACTGCTGATGATAGATGTGGATCATTTTAAAAAAATCAATGATGTCTGGGGACATTTGATTGGAGATGATGTTCTCAAGGCCCTGGCCAAGCTGATCCGGATTCACTCAGATGCCTGCGCAGGAGTGCCGTGCAGGTACGGAGGTGAAGAACTTTGTGTTATTTTTGGTAATACAGATGAAAATCTGGCTAAACAAAGAGCTGAAACCCTTCGTAAAGACGTGGAAAGCTACAGCTTTGTTTCCAGGCAAGAAACAGGTCAACTTGGGGAAACCATTCATTTCACGATAAGTATCGGGGTTGCCCAGCTTCAAAATGGATACAGCGTTAGCGATCTTATCAGCGCTGCGGACCGGGCCATGTACAGGGCCAAGGACACCGGCCGCAACCAGGTGATAGGTTTTTCCGAGCTTAAGTCTGCTAAAAGGCGCAATTGAAAGCTCTGTTCTGTCCGGAAAGTACCGGGTGATACCCGAAAATGTTCAGCACTGGAGGCTGTTAACCGCAAACAGTTACCGGTTTTTGAGCAGAGCCCGGGCCACGCTTATATCATAAAGCTCTAAAGGATTCTGCCCGGAATTGTCATAGATTCCGGCCGCCCTTTTTATGATGTCCATATCCAGCCAGCCATGTTTTTCCCACACCTGAGGATGTTCCTGATGCCATAATCTGAATTCAATGGTGCCTTCATTGTCCCGGACATACATCCGTTCTTTTTTATTTTTGGGGTTGGGATAGTAGTATGCTCCCTGGGGAATATTCATTCTGGTAATCTCCTTGAAATTTGTTTCCTTGTTTATTCGGCCAAAACCTGGTGTTTAATGCCGGGTTAGGACTTTTTCAACATGCTGCAAAACCTAAACGGGAAAAGCAAGTTTCCAAAATATAGTTAAAATACCTGAAAGTCCAATACCCACCTGGTCAGGCTTATGGCTATCAGGGTCAGTCCTTCCATCCGCCCCACCCTGAAACCGGTTCTCATAAAGATCAGTACCAGTACCACCATGCCAAGAAGGGTGAGCATGCTGGGTATTGCCGTTGCCGAG
Source organism: Desulfonatronovibrio sp. (assembly GCA_046496945.1). Taxonomy (GTDB): domain Bacteria; phylum Desulfobacterota; class Desulfovibrionia; order Desulfovibrionales; family Desulfonatronovibrionaceae; genus Desulfonatronovibrio. The sequence goes on along the minus strand of JAWOGL010000226.1, from coordinate 2,222 downwards.
ACTGCAATGGGATTTAAAAGACAGGTTAAGCCAAGCACTCCGGCAAAGTTGAATATATCGCTGCCGATAAGATTGCCCAGGAGCATTTCGTTTTTTCCTTTCAGGACAGCAACCAGACAGGTGATCAGTTCCGGCAGGGATGTTCCGGCGGCGACAATTGTCAGTCCGATGACCCACTGACTTATTCCCATGATCTGGGCAATATTTTCTGCACTGCCCACCATGAAATGGCCGCCCAGGGCGATCATGGCAAAACCGGCACTGAGCTTGAGAAAATCCACGGGCCGGGCTTTTTTTTCTTCAGGGGCAGACAGATCAATGCTGACTCTTGCTCCCCGGAAAAAAATCAGAAAGTTGTAGGAAATAAATACAAAGATCAGAATTAAACCAGTCACTCTGTCAAGGTTCAGATTCAGCATCATTAACAGAATAAATACAGTAAGACCCAGGAGAAAAAAACCATCCCTGTAGATGAGCGTCCTGTTGGAGGTTATGGGACGGATAAGGGCGATTAACCCCAGGATAATCCCCAGGTTAAAGATGTTGGAGCCGATGACATTGGACAGGGCAATATCTCCCATTCCCCGGAAAGCAGCCGTTGCCGTGACCACAAATTCAGGAAGTGAAGTGCCCAGGGCCACGATTGTCAGGCCTATGGTCAGTTCAGAAAGCCGGAATTTTCTGGCAATGGCAGCGGCACTGTCCACGATCCAGACTGCTCCAAACCATAAAAGGAGCGCGCTCATAATCAGTAAAGCCAGGTTAAGAAATGTTGTCATCTGCTTGCGCCATTTTCTGAGGGTTGTTTTCTCCTGCCCTATGGATGGTTTTGGCCAGTTCATTGTCCCAAACCGGTTCCTGCCACAATGCGGGCTGTTCAGCTTCCCCGGGCCAGACCATTGTTTCTTGTAAAGTTTCTCCCCTGCGGATTATGATCTCGGCTTTGCGGCTGGATTTTCTGGCTTTGGGAGAAAACCTGCTTACCAGTTCACCAGCGCTTTCAAGAATTTCCGGAGACCAGTCCTGATTTTTTATGGGTCTTCCCAGACCCAGGGGCCCGGGAAAAAAAGTCAGTTTAAACAGATAATCGCTTTGCTCTGCAAGTTCTTCCAGCCGGTCGTTGTCATCTTTGCTGCGCCCTATGCACAGCCAGTGATTACCCCGCCAGAACTGCCTTCCGGTATTGGCCAGGAGAAAATCAGCGGGCATGGGCTTTTGCTTATATTTCATCAGGGGCAGATATCTTTTGGCGGATTCTTTTTCTGTGAGCAGACATCCGCCTGCAGGGGTGGGAATGGGACTTATGCCCAGTTTTCGGGCAAGTTTAATCTGTTCTTTTCTTCCCCGCCCGGACATGGAACCAAGCTTTTCCCTGTCAACCAAGCCTGTTTTTTCCGGATCGGTAGGAGGGAGCCGCCTGGCTGAAAGAGCACGGACCAGAATGTTTTTTACATCTGCGTCACGTTTAATGATGTTCAGGGTGTCCAGCCGTTGAGACATGGGTCTTTGTCCCAATACCTCGCCTGATATGAGAAAACCAGCGCCAAAATCGCCAAGCAAGTCTCTGGCAGTATTAAGCATGAGAATTTTGCAGTCTACACAGGGGTTGAGGATTTTGCCTGTTCCGTAATCCGGACCTTTGCAAAGCATATGAACAAATTCCGAAGATACATCTACAGGCATAAGAGGAATACCGTAGCTGTGTTCCCATTCTTCCAGTTTGTCCGGATGTCCGAAAAACGGAGAAACAAAATGAAGTCCCAGAACCCGGATTCCCTGGTCCTGGACAAGTCTGGCCGCCAGAATAGAGTCCAGCCCCCCGGAAAAAAGAGCCAGAGCGTCAAAGGTCTGATGAAGATATTGACCCATCAGTTTTGAACCCGGAGATTTATTATAAGAATTTGAGTGAACATTTCTTGACAGATATATTTGGCATACTGTAAAAAGTAAAGTTTGCGGAGGGATGGCCGAGTGGTTTAAGGCGGCGGTCTTGAAAACCGTTGACCCTAACGGGTCCGGGAGTTCGAATCTCTCTCCCTCCGCCACCCCGCCAATAAATTCAAGTGTTTAGGGCTAGAAAACTTTTTGCACCCCCCTTAGGGCCCTTAAATAACCCATCAAGTCTGCTAAAAGCCAGAAGCAATATAATTGCAGTTTTTTTTGCATGAACCATGAACAAAGATGATTTCAGTCCGTCTGCAAAAATTTCTATATAATTAATT
>JAWOGL010000052.1:0-21077 GCA_046496945.1 Desulfonatronovibrio sp. | reverse complement strand
AATTCGGCCACCGGAAAACCTCTACGCTCGAGAGTCTTTATCATCTCGGTCCCAACCATTCCCATGGCACCATAGTTATTCAGGATCTGTTAAAGACTCAGGATTCCGAAGATAGAGGTATAAGTTCTGGTTTTTACCCCTGAGGCCGATTTTTTTCCTGATATTTTTGCGGTGGGTATTGATCGTACCAATGGACAGGTTGAGTACGTCGGCAATCTCCTTGCTGGATTTACCGGCTTCAACAAAGCTGCAGATCTTCAATTCAGAAGAGGTGAGGGAAAGTAAGCGGGGATTTTTTCTTGTGCCGGTATCTCCTGCTATTTTCAGGAGTTGATCCTTTATGATGTCGATGTAGCTTAGTCTGGCCTGCTCATTTTCGGCATTTTTTATTCTCATCAGACCTGGCAGAAGATTCTTTTCAATTATTTCTGCAATCTGATGAAGTTGTTCTTCTTTTGATTTCTCCACAGTGCTCAGAACATTTTTCAAGGTGATGACCATCTCCTCAACCTGAGCCTTTTCTTTAATGAGTTCCTCTGTTCTTTCGTTGACATTTTTTTCAAGAACCATTCTCTGGTTAACATAATGAGTGATATTATTGAGAACCATGATGTATCCGTGAGATGCCAGACTTACCATGGAGAGAGGAATGATTTTAAGATTAAGGTAGAGATTGTCATCAAAAAGAGATATCTCGTGAGATTTGTCCATGGGATAGTAACGGTTTAGGTCCTCCATGCTTTCGCCTTCCAACCCCAGGATTTCCCAGATTTTTTTGTTCTGTCCCAGCAACGGGCCAAGGGTATTTAGTGCGGCCTGGTTTATGTCAATGATTGAACCATGTTTATCTATGGTAATGACCAGGTCGGATATGGAAGAAAGAATATTTTCATACTTGTTTTTTTCCAGGGTCAGAGTCCTGTTGGATTGATCAAGGCTTTTCCGGGACTCCTGTTCAGAGGTTAGAGTCCAGTCGCCAACCACATGGGTTTCAAATGCGTCTGCGTACAGCCTGATTAATCTGACGGCTGTCAGTTTTGTCTGGGTACGGGCTGATGACTCAAAAACAAGCTGTTCAACTGCATGAGTAAGAGTTTTCAGGCAGCCAAAAAACATTTCCGCAGTAATTCCTCTTAGTCTGTGCCGTCTTGCGGTTTCTAGTATGCTTATTGCCCAGTCTTTTTCGTGAATCAACCTTTCAAACCTGGCAGGTTTTTCAGATTTTTCAATGCATTTGAATAATGGATCAATAAACAGCTTAAATGAGAGGACACAATCTTCCACCTTGGCAGTAGTATGTTGAAGGTAGCCTGCTTTTTCCATATTTTCAGCCCAGTTGGATAAGAAATCAATCATACGTTCAGGCAGCTCAGAGATCAGCTTTTTTGTCTCCTGATCTACTTGGATTGAATTCATGATTATTCCTCCCGGATTACCGGGTCCCGGATGCTCAGGGCTTTCAATGCTGCCTTTATTGTATATTATTTTCCTGGCTCAGCTTCGCAACAGGCTGTCAGGCTAAAAATTGAAATTAAGCCTTTCCCGGATAAGCTCCATGGTCCCGGCAGCCTGAATACCTGCCTGTTTATTGCCGGCGGTCAAAATATCCTGAATAAGTTCCGGCCTGTCATCCAGCTCTCTTCTTCTTTCCTGCAGAGGCAGGAGAAACTGTTCCAGATAGGTGAGCAGAATTTTTTTGCAGTCAACACATCCCCATGCTGCACCGGTGCAATTGGCTTTAATTTCTTCTCTTTTTTCCCGGGGCGTGACCAGGCGGTGGTAAGGGTAGAGATTGCACACTTCCGGGTCGCCTGGATCTGATTTGCGCATGCGGTTGGTGTCTGTGAGCATGGACATGACCTTGGGCCGTACAGATTCAATTTCCTCACCCATGGAGATGGAATTACCGTAGCTTTTGCTCATTTTGCGTCCGTCCAGCCCAGGTAGCTTGGCTGTGGCCGTAAGCTTGGCTTGGGGTTCAGGAAAAAAATCCCCGTACAGATAGTTGAATCTGCGCGCTATCTCCCTGGTCAGTTCCAGATGGGGCAATTGATCGTGACCCACCGGTACAAAATCCGGTCGGTAAATCAAAATGTCGGCTGCCTGCAGGACCGGGTAACCCAGAAACCCGAAAGTATTCAGATCTTTACTGACCAGTTCCTGCTTGACTTCCTTGTAGGTGGGATTCCTTTCCAGCCAGCCCAGAGGAGTTATCATGCTCAGAAGCAGGTTCAGTTCGGCGTGTTCCTTTATCTGGGACTGCTGAAATATAACGCATTTTTCCGGGTCAAGACCGGCCGCGTACCAGTCTTTGACGAGTTCACCCACAAAGCCTTTAATCCTTTGAGGATCGGTGTATTCGCTGGTCAGGGCGTGCCAGTCCGCCACAAAAAAATAGCAGGTATAATTATTCTGGAATTCAACCCAGTTGCCCAGCACACCGAAGTAATGGCCCAGATGCAGAGGGCCGGTGGGTCTCATCCCGGAAACTACCCGGGTGTTTATATCTTGATTCATATCAAACAACTCCTGAAATCAGATTATTGGAAACTGAATAACCAGTTACATCACCAGCTGGTAAACAGAGTTAAAAACATGGGAGAATATCCATCCGATAACCCCGGTGAAAATCAAAAGAATGATTATAAGGAAGCCGTATTTTTCCAGCTTCATATACTGGCTGGCCATTTTTCCCGGAAGAAAAGTAGCCAGGACCTTGCTGCCGTCCAGGGGAGGTATGGGAAACAGATTAAATATCCCCAGAATTAGATTTACCAGAATGCCGTAAAAACAGATGAGCAGAACAGGGGTAAGAACGGTTTCCCCCAGAGCTGTTGCGGAAGAAGGCTGGAACATGGTCAGGAATTTGAAAAGCATGAAGAAACCGGCTGCCAGGGCAAAATTAGTTGCCGGTCCAGCCAGGGCCACCAGGAAAATACCTTTTCTGGGATTTTCAAAATAGGCCGGGTTGAAGGGCACGGGCTTGGCCCAGCCGAACAGAAAAGGGCTCTTAATAAGGACCAGCATAAGAGGAAAAATTATAGTGCCCAGGGGATCTACATGGCGGAGAGGATTAAGGGTCAGCCTGCCGGCGTTTTTGGCTGTGGGATCTCCCAGGCGGTAAGCTGTATAGCCGTGAGCCACTTCATGAAATATAATGGCCATGAAAAGCGGAAAGGCTATCAGGACCAGGGTGGTTACAATCTGTGTGATATCGAACATAGTCAGTGACGGCTATCATTAACGGCTTATTTGGGCAAGTAAAATGTCTGGAGGCAGCCTGGCTGCAGATATGGAGCTGCAAGGAGACTGGATCTCCCTGCGGCTGGAAAGAGATTATGCCTTTTTCTTTGCTTCCAGCATGTTTTTGAGCTTGTTTCTTTCCAGGGTGGTTTGATTAATCTGCTTCTGAACGGATTCAAACTCATCCGCCGAAGCCTGATGCAGTTCTTTCTGCAGGCGGGAAAGTTCTTTTTCCAACTGGTAAAGATCACGGGCTATCTGACGAATGGACATGGGTGTTGTACCTTCCGACTAATCTGGTCTGGTTTGTTTTTTAAACGCGGTTCCCTGAAAGCTGGCTACAAGCCGGCCTGATTCATTTTCAACGTTCACGCTGTATCCGGCAAGGGTCCGGTTGGAAAAGATTTCCGTGGCCCGGGCATACAGGATGTCTCCCATACCGGCTGGACGAATATAGGAAATGCTGGCATTTATACCTACAGCGGTCAGTCCCCGGGAATTGGCAGCCGCGGCAAAGGCAAGGTCGGCCAGGGTGAAAAGCGCTCCTCCATGGGTCATTTTAAGGCCGTTGAGATGCTCATCTTTTACCACCATCTTTGCCGTTGCCCTGCCCGGGTCCACTTCCAGAAGCTGGATGCCGCAGTAAGCGGCGAATTTATCGTTATCGGAAATAAAGGCTTTAATGTCTTTCATCGGCCTCAGCATAAACATAAATGGACTTATTGGCAATGCAGAGACGAGGCCGGTCTGTCCTGACAGGGAACGCACAAAATGAATTTGGATAAGGAAAGTGAAATCAGCGTTGGACTGAACATCTGGCTGCAATCAGGGGAGGAGACGGTTTTTTGCCAGGGAAGGGCTCTTCTTCTGGAAAAGATCAAAGAGCATGGTTCCCTCAGGCAGGCCGCCAAAAGCCTGAAGATGTCCTACCGTGCAGCCTGGGGCAAGCTCAAGCAGACTCATGATGTCCTGGGTTATGAATTGATAGCTTTGACCAGTTCCCGGCCGCAGCGATACAGACTGACCAGACGCGGACAAGAGATTCTGGAAGCTTACTGGTCCTGGAGAAAAAGAGTTGAAGAGCAGGCAGCAGGTGAAGCAGAAGATCTGTTTCGTCTGTTTGTTCATCCGCATGGGAAATGAAGTTTTTTGTTTTTGGTCATGAGTGTCTGGTGAGCAGATCACCTATGTTTTTTTTAACATAAATTTACACTCTCCCTTTATATGTTGATAATAAGACAGGGTTACTGACAATGGCCCCTTCTTCCCGGACCGGGAAAGTCTTTTTAATCACACAACCGCAGGGAGGCTGTAAATGTACAGATGTGTTTCTGTTTTCTGTCTTATGTTTTTGTTCTTAACTGTAAGCTCAGGGGTGCAGGCCGATGACAAGGTCATTACCATGAGCACTACCACAAGCACTGAAGCTTCCGGGCTTCTGGACTATCTTCTGCCGGAGTTCACAGGAGATACGGGAATAACCGTCCGGGTCATGTCCAAAGGCACAGGGGCGGCCATCCGGGACGGCATGGACGGCAACTGCGATGTGATCTTTGTTCATGACCCGGCCAGGGAAAAGAAATTTGTGGAAGAAGGTTACGGAACCAAACGCTATTACGTAATGTACAATGATTTTGTCCTGGTGGGCCCGGAGGAAGATCCGGCCGGAGCCAGTCAGGCCGGCAGCGCGGCCCGGGCGTTCGTCAGCATAGCTGAATCAGAGCAGCCCTTTGTTTCCCGGGGCGATGACAGCGGGACCCATGGCCGGGAAAAACAGCTGTGGAAAGCCACTGAACTCCCCCTGACCGATGATATGGCTCCGGCCGGGGGCGAAGGCTGGTACTTCTCCATTGGACAGGGTATGGGGCAGGCCCTGCTTTTTGCCGAAGAGCAGAACGGATATGTTCTTACGGACAGGGGTACCTATATCAAATACAAGTTCGGCCGGGATGAAGAATATGACCTGGAAATTGTTTATGAAGGCGATGAAATGCTCAAGAACCCTTACGGCATCATTCCGGTCAACCCGGAAAAACATCCCCATGTCAAATATGACCTGGCCAGAGAGTTTGCCCGGTGGATGACATCAGACAAAGGTCAGGAACTCATCGGGTCCTACAAGTTGATCGGCAGGCAGCTCTTTACCCCGGATGCCGGTTAGGCTAACCACAGGTCTCCAGTGACTATTCTATATTCCGTCTGGTTTTTTCCTTTCCGGACGGGGGCGGGGCAAAGTACAATTTAACAGGCAACAAAGGACCCCTAATGGATTTTCTGGTTCAAAGTCTTGCTCAGGGCCTGCACATGCTCTGGTCCCTGGACCCGGAACTGTATCATATAGTTTACGTTTCCCTGTACGTAAGCTTTTTCTCCACTCTTGCCGCCTCGGTAATGGGGATTCCTTTGGGTTTCATGATCGCGGTAAAAGAATTCAGAGGCAAAAGAGGGGTGATCACTCTCTTAAACACCCTTCTGGCCCTGCCCACCGTGGTTATTGGTCTGCTGGTGTACGCCTTTCTTTCCCGCAAAGGCCTTCTGGGATACTGGGGTCTTCTGTACACCCCTGCAGCTATTGTTATTGGTCAGGTCATACTTATCCTGCCCTGGGTGGCCACCTTAACCCTGTCAGCGGTCAGCCGGATTGATTCCAGATACCGCAGAACCGCGCAGACACTGGGAGCAAGCCGTATCCAGACCTCTCTGGCAATTGCCCGGGAAGCCAGGTTTGGAATTCTGGCAGCGGTTATCGCGGCCTTTGGCCGGGTCATTGCCGAGATAGGCATCGCCATGATGCTGGGGGGAAATATCAAGGGTTTCACCCGGACCATGACCACGGCCATGGCCCTGGAACACAACAAGGGTGATTTTGTTCTGGCAGTGGCTCTGGGCATTGTGCTGCTGTCGGTAAGCCTGCTTATGAATGTGGTCCTGCAGCTGGTCCAGGGCCGGTATGGAGACAATAGATGAGCCTGTATCAGCTGTCAGGCGTGAAGCAGGTGTTTGACGGAAAAACCGTCCTGGATATCGATCACCTGGAAGTGTCTGTGGGGAAAGGGCACGCCCTGCTGGGACCAAACGGATCCGGCAAGACCACTCTTCTGCATATCCTGGCTTTTTTAAGTCCTCCGTCATCCGGGCAGGTCCGGTTCAAAGGTCAGGCAGTGGACTGGAAAGAAAAGTCCCTGGTCTTTTTGCGCAGACAGGTTGTTCTGGTAGAACAGCACCCCATCATGTTCAGTACCACGGTTCTGAAAAATGTGGAGTATGGACTGCGGATGCGCGGCCAGCCGGCCGGCAAGCGTCGCAGAACTGCTTTAGAGTGTCTGGAGCGGGTGGGCATGAAAGATTTTGTCCGCACGCCCGCCCGGGTGCTTTCAGGCGGAGAGACTCAAAGAGTGGCCATTGCCAGGGCTCTGGCCTGTGAACCTGAAGTCATGCTTTTTGACGAGCCTACAGCCAGTGTGGACGTGGAAAATCAAGGAGTTATTGAATCCGTGATCCGGGATATCCAGAAGGAAAAAGGAATCACGGTGGTGTTTTCCACGCATAAACGTCTGGAAGCAACAAGGCTGGGCCAAAATATGATATTCATGCTTGAAGGCGGGATAACCGGTCCGGGCGGTGAAAATATTCTTTCAGGCACTGTTGCGCGCAGGCACGGCCGCACCGTGTGTGTAGTCGGCGCAAAGACCGAACTGGAAGTGGAAGCCCAGGAAAAGGGGCCTTGCAGGATATTTATCAGACCGGACAAGGTAAAGATTTACAGCCCCGGCCAGGCAACAGAAATGACAGGCAGAAATCTGCTTCCAGGCAGGGTTCTGCAGATGAGCGCAGAAGAAGACTGTATTCAGGTTTTGCTGGACGTGGGCTTTATCCTCCGGGCCAGGACAGCCAGAAAAGAAATTGCCGCCTCCGGGATTGTGGCTGGAGATGAGGTTTTGGTGGAACTTGCAGCTGGAGCTGTCCAGCTGGGAACATAATTTTCAGAGCCAGCTTCCTGTCTCCGGGCCGGGGATTTCCGGCCCGGAGAACCGGCCATGATTATAACCCGGACTTTTAATTATTTGTTTTTTTTATGCCTTTAACCCGCCGGTAAACAGCTTTTTCCGCTTCAGCCAGGATAAAAACCATCAAACCTATGCCCAGGGGGATGAGCCAGTGACGAATTTCAAGGGGAGCTGAGCCGAACCATATATGCATAAAGGGCGCGTAAACAAATATGAGCTGAAAGAGTATCAGGGTGCCTGCCGCAATGAGGGCCGCCTTGTTGCTTAGAAGGCGGGAAGGCAGCCACGCTGCCTCACGCAGAAACCGGCTGTTGAACAGATAGAACAGCTGACCAGCCACCAGGGTATTGACGCAGACAGTGCGCACCGTGTCCACTCCTATTTCCATTTTCATTTCCAGATGAAATACCACAAGGGTGGCCCCGCCGATGAGCACAGACACATAAGCAATGCGCCACAGGAAATACATATTTAAAATAGAAGAGCCCGGACGTCTGGGAGGCCTGGACATGAGCCCGGGTTCAGAAGGCTCAAACGCCATAGCCACGGCCAGGGTTATGGCAGTAACCATATTTACCCAGAGAATCTGGACCGGAGTTAAGGGCAAAACAGCAAATCCGGCAACTATGGAGGTGAGAATGATCAGTCCTTCCGCGCCGTTGGTGGGCAGGATAAACAAAATGGCTTTACGCAGATTGTCGTAGATTGTCCGCCCCTGCTCCACCGCGTATTCAATGGTGGCAAAGTTGTCATCGGTAAGCACTATTTCGGATGCTTCTTTGGTGGCCTCGGTACCCTTTATGCCCATGGCCACTCCAATATCGGCGCGTTTCAGGGCAGGAGCGTCATTGACTCCGTCCCCGGTCATGGCCACTACCTGGTTGTCTGCCTGAAGGGCCTTGACCAGACGCAGTTTGTGTTCCGGGCTGGTCCGGGCAAAAATATCATGGTCCCTGGCCAGCTTCTGCATCTCTTCATCGTCCGCGTTTTCCAGCTCGGCACCGGTTATTGCCGGACGGTCGGATCCAATGCCCATTTCCCGGCCGATGGCCGTTGCTGTGGCTGCATGGTCTCCGGTAATCATTTTCACCCGGATGCCCGCTTTCCGGCAGACTTTGATGGCGGTGACGGCTTCGGGGCGGGGCGGATCTACAATACCCACCAGTCCGGCAAACACCATGCCCTGCTCCACATCCTCCAGGGACATGGCCTGTTTCTCTGCAAGTGATTCAAGGTCATTCCGGCCGGTGCTGCTGTCCTTCCATGCGGCAGCCATGATTCTCTGCCCCCTGGAGGCCAGTTTTTCCATCTGCTCTTCCCAGAATGAGCGGTCCAAAGGTCTGAGATTTCCGTCAGCTCCCAGCTGCTGGTCGCAACGATCCAGCAACTGATCCGGGGCACCTTTCATCAAAAGTCTGAGTTTATTCTCCGGGGTTTTGTTCAGAGTAGCCATGAATTTGTTTTCCGATTCAAACGGAATTTCAGCCAGCTGCCGGTAAGGTTTCTCATCAAAATCCACTTTTCGGCCCAGGGTGCGCAAGGCCCCTTCCGTGGGTTCTCCGTTCAGCTTCCATTGTCCGTCTTCCTCAAAAATATCCGCTTCATTGCACACGGCCATAATCTCAATGATCTGGAAAATATCTTCATGCTTTTGCAGGTTTGCGTGGTCACCTTGTTCAGTGCTGATATGGCCTTCAGGCACGTAGCCTGTGCCGCTGACCTTATATTGCCCGGCCGCGGAAACCACAGCCCGGGCGGTCATTTCATTGCGGGTCAGGGTGCCGGTTTTATCGGAACAGATAACGGTAACAGATCCAAGAGTTTCCACCGCGGGCAGAAGACGGACCACAGCCTTGTGCCGGGCCATGCGCTGAACGCCCAGAGCCAGGGTGATGGACAGGATGGCCGGCAGACCTTCGGGGATAGTGGCCACGGCAAAGCCAATGGCGGCAAAAAAAAGATGCTCTATTGAAGACTTGTGGACAAACCAGCCCACAGCAAACATCAGCCCGGCCATTACCAGAATCACTGCGGATAATTTTTTGCTGAAACGGGCCATCTGGAGGGTCAGGGGGGTGGCCAGTTTTTCTACTTCCTGGACCATACTGGAAATTTTTCCCAGTTCAGTCTGAGTGCCTGTAGCAACCACTACACCTGTCCCTCTTCCTGATGTAACCAGAGAACCGGAATAAGCCATTGATGAACGGTCTCCCAGGTCAGAATCCCGGGGAGCCGGTTCTGTATGCTTGTCTACAGCCATGGATTCACCGGTAAGGGGGGATTCTTCGATGCGCAGACTGGTGGTTTGCAGCAGACGGATATCCGCGGGCACCTTGTCTCCGGAACGCAGACGTACGATGTCTCCGGGCACCAGTTTTACCGCGTCGATTTTGTGAAATTTACCTCCCCTGCGGATCTGGGCACTGGGAGACAGCATCTTTTTGATTCCTTCCAGGGCCTGCTCTGCTTTGCCTTCCTGTAAAAACCCAATGACGGCATTGATCATTACCACTCCCATGATTACCGCCGTGTCAATAAAATGCCCCAGCAGGGCGGTGATTGCGGCGGCAACAAGCAGGATATAGATCAGGACATCATTGAAATGCTTAAAAAAACGTTTAATAATATTGTCGCGTTCTGCTTCCGGGAGCTTGTTCCGTCCATAAGATTCCAGCCTTTTTTCAGCCTCGTCCGGTTCCAGGCCCTCTCTTTGAGAATCAAGGGCATCCAGACATTCCTGTCCTGAAAGGGCGTGGGGGTGTTCAATTCTGATGTTTTCATCATTGTTATTATGAGTCATAATGAATTCCTTTTTGCTTGGATGACACAGCAGCACTGTGGAAAATTTATAAATTTTATCTTAACAGAGCTTAAAATAAGATAATTTTCTTTTTTATCAATAGCCGGGTTTTCAGAATAAAAAAAGTGGGAACAGGTTATCATGGTCCTGACCCGTCCGGAGATACATTTGTGTTCCGGTTTGTGTTTTTCTGAAGTTGTATTATATAAATTTCGGGAGTGCTTTTAATTTTTTTTGAAAAAATCCAAACATAAATCGGAGGTATAAAATGAGTGATAAACGGGAAGCATTGATTCAGGCGACCAAGGCCAAAATTGATGAATGGAACGCGGAGATTGACCGTTTACAGGCCAAGGCTGACCAGGCTGAGGCAAAAGCCAGGATTGATTACCAGGAAGAGATTCAGACCCTGGAGAGGATACGAGATGACACCCGACAAAAACTGGAAAGACTGGAACAGGCCGGAGAAGGGGCATGGGAAGACTTAAAAGCGGGATTTGAAATAGCATTTGAGGCTATGGATGAAGCTTTGCGGTCTGCCAGGCAGAGATTTAAATAATTTTCGTGTTTGTTGGGTAAGATCAAATAAGAAGACCTGGATTTGGGCTTTTGCCGGTATGACTGACTTCAAAGACAGCCTGTTGCAAAACGTCATGCCTGCGAAAGCCGGCATCCAGTGTTGGTGAACAGCCATACGCTGTATATGTTGAATGTTACATATCAAGTGATGATTATTTGTAACTGTTCAGCATAGCCGGCCTTAGATTCAGTGGCTGATCATAATATATGGTGAATAGATACGATTATTTCAACGTTCTGATAAAACTTCCAGGAGCAGGATATGACACCAGAAGAAAAGCATGAAAACCATGAACACGGGGAACATTCAGATCAAGATCATGGAAGTCATGGTTCGGACCATCACCAGATGATGATTAAGGACTTTCGCAGGAGATTTTTCTTTTCCCTGATCCTTACTGTTCCGGTTCTGGTTCTCTCACCCATGATACAGAATATTCTGGGCTACAGCCTGGAGTTTACCGGCAGTCTATGGATGGTCTTTATTTTTTCATCCGCTGTTTATTTTTACGGGGGCTGGCCCTTTCTTACCGGGCTGGTCAGTGAAGTGGGGGAAAAGAACCCGGGCATGATGACCCTTATCGGCCTGGCCATAACCATTGCCTACGCGTACAGCACAGCTGTTCTGCTGGGATTCAGGGGAGACTATCTTTTCTGGGAGCTGGCCACCCTTATTGATGTGATGCTCCTGGGCCATTGGATAGAGATGAAATCAGTGGTCAGCGCGTCCAAAGCCATGGATAAGCTCAGCCGGTTAATGCCGGACAAAGCCAATGTACTGGAAGAAAACGGTGAGACCCGGGAAGTCCGGATCAGCAAGCTTAAAACGGGAGATGTGCTTCTGGTTCGTCCCGGAGAAAAGATCCCGGCGGATGGACAGATAACCGATGGTCAAAGTTATGTTGACGAATCCATGATTACAGGTGAATCCAAACCGGTTGAACGAAAATCAGGAGATAAGGTAATCGGAGGTTCCATCAACAAGGAAGGCTCCTTAAAGGTGGAAATATCAGGAGCAGGGGAAGATTCTTATCTGTCAAAAGTGGTCAAACTGGTGGAGGAAGCCCAGAAGGCCAAATCCAAAACCCAGAAACTCGCGGACAAGGCAGCTTTCGTTCTGACCGTGGTCGCTCTGTCCGGAGGAGCACTTACTTTTACTGCCTGGCTTATTATCGGCCAGAGTACTGCCTTTTCCATTGAACGCGCGGCCACGGTCATGGTCATTGCCTGCCCCCACGCTCTGGGCCTGGCCATCCCTCTGGTGGTGGCCATTTCAGCATCTCTTTCAGCCAAGAACGGCCTGCTGATCCGTAACCGGACCCAGTTTGAAAGCGCCAGAAAAGTATCTGTGGTGGTTTTTGATAAAACAGGGACTCTGACCATGGGCAAGTTCGGGGTTACAGCCGTAAAACCGGAACAGAATGATGATGAAGAAAAATTACTGCGGCTTGCCGCCGCAGTGGAAAGACAGTCTGAGCATCCCATAGCCGGAGGCATTCTGGACCGGGCCAGGGAAATGGAAATTGAGATACCTGAAGTATCTGATTTTAAATCCTTCAAAGGGAAGGGAATACAGGGAACAGTGGAGGGTAAAAATATAAAAGTGGTCAGCCCGGGATACCTTCGGGAAAATAATATTGATTTTTCTGAAGAAAAGCAGGATCAGGCAGTGACCATAGTTTACGTGCTGGTAGATGACCAGGTCGCAGGGACAATACACCTGGCTGACCAAATCCGGCCTGAATCCTATGGTTCAATTAAAACTCTGCAGGGCATGGGCATTAAATGCCGGATGCTGACCGGCGACAACCAGGAAATCGCCAAATCCGTGTCGGATGAGCTGGGAATGGATGGTTACGAAGCCGGGGTTTTGCCGGATGAAAAACAGGCCAAAATAAAGGAGCTTCAGAACAGGGGAGAATTTGTGGCCATGACCGGAGACGGTATTAACGACGCCCCGGCCCTGGCCCAGGCCGACATAGGCATTGCCGTGGGGTCCGGGACTGACGTGGCCGCAGAAACAGCAGATATTATCCTGGTGGAAAGCAATCCTGCTGATATTGTCACCCTGATCAGTTTCGGCAAGGCTACTCACCGCAAGATGGTTCAGAATCTGTTCTGGGCCACGGCGTACAATGTGGTGGCCATGCCTCTGGCTGCCGGAGTGCTCTTTGGCTACGGTATTGTCATCTCTCCTGCGGTGGGCGCGGTATTCATGTCTCTCAGCACCATTATTGTGGCTATCAATGCCAAGCTTCTGAGGATTGACAGGCCGGAAGGAATTGATGAACCTGCAGGCACATAAGCAAAAGGAGTATACTATGGACGTTTCGCAGGCTATTGCCCGGAGAAGGAGCATCAGGAAGTTTCTGGACAGGGAACTCACCAGTGAAGAAATTGATAAAATCCTGGAAGCGGCCAGGCTTGCGCCCTCCGGATTGAACGCCCAGCCCTGGAGGTTCAGGGTTGTCCGGGACCGACAGGATATTTCCTGGCTGGCCAGAGAGGCGGTCAAGGGACAGCGCTGGGTTGGAGGGGCTAAAGCGGTCTTTATCTGCTGCGCAGACCTTGGCCGTTATCTTGAAGATGCCGGGGCCAGCGTGCGCATGCTTCGAGACAGCGGAGTTCTGCCTCCTGAAATGCTTGCCGGTATTGAAGAGTATGTCAGCAGCGCAAAAAAATCTTCAACTGAAATGCTGCGCTGCGCCGCGGCAACCAATTGTTCCATTGCCATTACCCAGATGATGCTTCAGGCCGTGGAGCTGGGCATTGGAACCTGCTGGGTAGGAATGTATGAAGAAAAGCTTATTAAGGACCGTTTTGAGCTTCCGGAGCACATGGCGGTGGTGGCTCTTCTGGCTGCCGGTTATCCTGCAGAGAATCCGGATCCAAGGCCCAGAAAAGCTGTGGAGGAGATAGTTCTGTGATAACAGAATAGATACACTGCAGGTTAATTATTCACCATAGCCAGCGGCCGGCCCCGATTCATGTTTCTGTTGATACGAACTCCCTGTCGTAGTTCCGTAAGACAAACCATTTGCTGGGCATGTTATCCCGGAGTGGAAGTCTTGAATATTTTGGAAAAAAACCGGCAGTGTTTAATATGGCTGGTTTGTCTGAACGGAACCAGCGACGGTCAAACATCGCATCAATGGCGAAACATGAACCAGGGCCGGCTTTAAATTCATTGGCTGACCATTATATATGGCTAATAGATACACTGCAGATTATAAAATCTTCCGCTGCACATCTTCAGCTGCCTGCTCATGGTACTTTCCCATGTTATAGATTCTGATTCTGGTGCTGCGGGGGAATTCTTTTTTTAGAAGCGTTTTAAAAAGTTTTTTGATTTTTTTCAGGGAAATATTATCAAACCGTTCCTGAAAATATCCGTTTTCAATTATCAGAAAATCATCCTCCCCTTTTCTGACGAAAAGTACAAAACGGTTGCGTTTGTAGGTGCGCACGTCCAGGTAATGTCCCACAGGAAGACTTTGCAGGCGCTGCATTATCGCCGGAATGACGGCGCTTTTATCAACCATGGATCAACTTCAAACCAGAACAGAGAAGTGATGTCAACCCGGATAAATTTCGGTTGCAAGGTAAAAGATGTCTACAGACTTTCACGCCCATGTATTTCATCCCAAGATAGCGCATAAGGTTCTGGATCAGCTGCAAAACCATTACGGGATAACGCCGGTGGGTACCGGCCTGGTTGAGGACCTGCTCTCTTTTCTGACCAGGGCGGGGATCCACAGGGCAGTGGTGCACAGCGCGGCTACCAGCCCGGATCAGGTGATTCCGGCCAACAACTGGTCGATTTCTGTCCAGCAGACTTATCCCCGGCTTACCGCCTTCGGCACTCTTCATCCGGATTATCAGGAGTGGGGGAAAGAACTGGAACGCCTGAAAAAAAACGGAATCAAAGGCCTTAAGTTTCACCCTGATTTTCAGGGATATGATCTGGCTGATCCCCGCCTTGATCCAATTTTTGAGGAGATCGGCAAAGAATTTATCCTCATGTTCCACGTTGGAGACCGCCTGCCTCCGGATATCAACCCTTCCAGCCCGGGCAAACTGGCCGCCATCAGAAAGAACCATCCGGAACTGAATATGGTGGCCGCGCATCTGGGCGGGTATCTGCACTGGAACGACGCCCTCAATTACCTGGCTGGGAAGGATATTTATATGGATACATCCAGTTCTCTTCCATTTATCGACAAAGATCTGCTGGCTCGGATTCTAAACAGGCATCCATTGGAAAGACTGCTTTTCGGGAGCGATTATCCTCTCTTTGACGCGTCCACGGAACTGAGACTGTTGAAGAGTAAGGCCGGCTTCAGCGAAAACAGAATTGAAGAGCTGCTGAAAAACGGTAACCGCCTTATGGACGCAGCAGGCAGTTGAATAAAAGCCGGCAGTGAATACAGAACAGCCAGATTAAATCTGTATCCGGAAATAACCGGGCCCGTAAAAAGCCAGATTTATTGTCTTACAAACACCAGTGTCTCCAGGTTTTGCAGATTGATGTTAAAGCCTTCTTCAGTAATGGTCCCTGGAATTGACCTGCCTTCGCGTGTATGCAGCCAGATTCGGTCTCCCCTGGTTTTCCACCGGAAATGAACCACATCAAGGTCGGTTTCCCAGGTGCCCACCCCGTCACTTTGAAGCTTAATAAATGAAAAGGCACCAGGAATGTTTTCTCCGGTTTCCCGGTAAATTTCAGTGGAGGTTTTATCCTGTATGCATCCCGGGATCATGAGCAGCAGGCAGGTAAGAAAGATGAGCAGAATTCTGCTTGGTAAAGACATGGGGTGGTTCCCTGGTTTTTTAAAAAATTTTTTGTAACTATTCACCACATACGGCGTATGCCCATTCAACCACCCTGGATTGCGGCTTTCGCCGGAATGACGGAAAAAGGCAATTGCCTGCTTTAACCGTCACCCCGGACCAGATCCGGGGTCCAGGTCTTCTTTATTCGATCATGGTGAATAGTTACATTGTAACTATTCACCATGATGTGCGGATGCAGGCTTTATCCATAAACAAACAGATGTGCTGGACAGATACAAGTTTTTCAGGGCGGAGATGTTTTGCCTGAAAATATTTTATAGCAGAGATGCCGCGGACAATCCAGGCACAAGCTGGTTATCACCAGAAATAATAAGCTGTTCCCGCCACGATCAGGCTGCCCGCCCGGAGGCTCTGGTTGTAGATAATAAGCCTCAGGGCCAGAGCCGGATTAAAAATGCCCGCATAGTAAGGGAGCTGATGTCTTACCGCCCGCATGGGAGAAGACAGAATGTTGCCGATGATCAAGGCCAGGACAACCTGCTTGACCTGCAAGGCTCCGCTGTCCAGCAGTGAACCAGCCGCGGCCAGACCCGCGGAGAATTCAGCAGCCAGCTGCAGGGCGATAATGCTGATGGCCTGAGGCGGCAGGAAATTTAGAAAGCCGGCGTTTTCCGCCATAACATTTTCTATCAGTCTGAAAAAACCGGTTTGTTGAAGCACATAAAACAGGGTATAAATGGGAACCGTAAAAATCATGATTTTTTTGAATCTGGCGATAAACCTGACCTTTACCCTGGACAAAACTGTGGACCAGCTCAGTTTATCCGCGGGGGGAAGCTCACAATGTACACATTGATCCTGTCTGGCCGGTAGAATAAACCTGCCAATAAAGATGACCGTGATTGTCCTTATGACTGCGGAAGAGATGGTCAGCAGGAGATACGGGATTGCCGCGGCCTTGATAAGGGGTACTATGATGAAAAAGGTCGTGGGCAGGTGCAGAAAATAGGTGGGCAGGGAATTGAACAGGTTGGAAAGGACCAGCTCCCTGCGGTTAAGTCTTTTCTGCTGGTAGGCTTCGGCCAGCATGGTATTGGCGGTTACGCCCGAAAAAAAAGCCATGGAAAAGGCTGCTCCGGAAATGTCCTTGAGTCTTCCAGCCCTGACCAGCGGGGTCGCCAGCATGGCCATAAACCTGGTCCAGTTCATAGCCTCTATAAGATTGCCCACAAAAACGCCCGCGGAAATAAACACGCAAAGCTTCAGCAGTGGAAAAAACAGGCCTGTCCATAGTTCAGGGAATGAGAACATTACTGAAACTGTGCTCAGGCATTTCCCGTGGCAGTCCAGGCCGTAACCGGATTAATGTCCAGGATATTGTTTTTCCTGCTTATAACCGTGTTCATTTCCAGTTCATCCAGAGCGCTTTCCAGAAGTGCTTCATCCGCGTTCCATCTGGATCTGATATGTTCCATTTCCAATGGAACACTGGAAAAATCCAGATCAAATAAAATCAGATAAAGTGAAACCGCCTCGATTGAAAGCCCCAGTTCAAAAATTTTGTTTTCCATGTTTTTTCCGGTTAAGAAATCCTTTGTTATTGTTCAGACCGATAAAACCGCTTCAGCAATTTTTTGCTGGTCCTCTTCTTTTAGATAAGGATGCATGGGAAGGCTGAAAATTCGTTCAGACATATTCTCGCTGACTGGAAAGTCTCCAGCCTGATATCCCAGATAGGCAAATGCCTTCTGCAGATGCAAAGGCACAGGGTAATATACCGCCCAGGGAATCTGGTGTTCTCTGAGCCGGTTGAATATGGCCTGCCTGTGTTCATTGTCCCGGGCCAGCAGACTGTACTGGGCCCAGGCGCTTCTGGCCCTGCTGAATATCCGGGGGGTGACTACCGGGAAGTCAGTCTGTTCAAAAAGGTGATTGTATCCGGCTGCCACTTTTTCGCGCAAAGTCAGTTCCTGCGCGAAAATTTCCATCTTGGCCAGAAGAACGGCTGCCTGCAGAGTATCCATGCGGGCGTTCATGCCCAAACGGGTATTGTCGTATCTATCTGTTCCCTGGCCGTGGACCCGCAAAGAAGTCATGAGTTCGCAGGTTTCAGAGTCATTGGTGAAGCACATCCCTCCGTCTCCGTAACATCCCAGGGGTTTGGCCGGAAAAAATGACGTGCAGGCTGCATGGCCCAGGGAACATGTGGAGCGCTGGTGATAAGTGGCGCCAAAGGACTGGGCGGCATCGACTATAAGTTTAAGGTTCTCCTGCCGGGCTATGTTTTCTATTTTTTCATAATCGCAGGGCAGGCCGAAAAGGTCCACACTGATGATCGCTTTGGGAATAAGACTGCCCGGAGTAGGATGTCCCAGTCCGTTTTGTGTGCCGGTCCGGGGCAGGGGATAAGTATTCGCCGGGCTGTTTTTCAGGGCTTTTATGGCTGCGGATATATGGTCCGGGCTGATATTAAAGGTCTCCGGGTCGATATCCACAAACACCGGCACCGCTCCGATAAAGGCAACTGCTTCCGCGGTGGCAAAGAAGGTAAAAGGAGTGGTCAGCACGGCGTCGCCGGGTTTTATGCCCAGGGCAAGCAGGGCCAGTATAAGGGCGTCTGTGCCGGAAGAACAGGCCAGGGCGTGTTTTACTTTGCAGAATTCCGCCAGGTTTTGTTCCAGCTGTTTTATTTCCGGTCCCATCACGTAGGCGCCGTGCTCCAGGACCTTGTCCATATTTGCCTGGACCTGGTTTTTAATCAGGCTGTGCTGGGTTTTGAGATCAATAAATGGTATGCTCATCCGTCCTCCTTATGGGGTGGCTATTTTCTCAAGTATGCTGTTGGCTACTTCCAGGGCCTGCATGCCCTGTTCCCCGGGTACTTCAGGCTCAAGGTCAAAGATTACGGCCCGGGCGAATTCTTCAAGCTCCATTTTCAAGGAATTGACCTGGGGAGGTTCGGGCTTCTGATAAACAATATCTCTGGCCTTGTCTCCGATTCCTATCTGACTGACCACCATTCCGGCGGATTCAGGCGCTGCCGCTGTGTCCTCATCCCGGAGCAGGAAGATGTCGGATTTTTTTTCCATGAAATCCATGGCTATGTACTGATTTTTCTGAAAAAGGCGCATGCGGCGCATGGGGGTAAGAGATATCCTGCTGCTGGTCAGGTTGGCCACGCAGCCGCTTTCAAACTTGAGGCGGACATTGGCTATGTCCTCAGTTTTAGAAACTACTGAAACGCCGCAGGCATCAGTATGGGCAACAGGGCTGTTGACCATATACAGGATCAAATCCAGGTCATGTATCATCAGGTCCAGTACCACGCTGACGTCGCATCCCCTGGGATTGAACCGGCTTAACCGGTGAGCCTCGATAAACATGGGCGCCAGGGGGTATCCTTTTATGGCCAGCATGGCCGGATTAAACCGCTCAATATGTCCCACCTGGATTTTTTTGTTCCTGTCCCTGGCCTTGTGGATTATCTGTCCGGCCTCTTCCACTGTGGAGGTGATGGGTTTTTCAATGAATATATGGCAGTCGTGATCCAGGGCTTTCATGGCGATGTTGAAATGTTCACTGGTGGGAACCACTATGCTTACCGCGTCAACCCTGGACAAAAGATCGTCAAGGTCAGAGCAGGGAACTGTTGCGCATTCAGCGCTGATCCGCCTGGCCTGTTCCTGGTTGGTATCGTAAACCCCGGTGAGGTTGACTGAGTCCAGCTCTGCTGCCAGTCTGGCGTGAAAAGTTCCCAGGTGACCCACTCCGATTACTCCGAGTTTAATTGATTCCATTTGATTTTCCTTTGTGCATAAGTTCCAGGGCCATTTCAGCGCAGGCCCTGCCGGCTGCTTTATTGCCCAGCATGGTTTTGATTTTTTTAAGACTGTCCCTGACCTGGGCGGTTTGATCCGGGTTGTCCAGCCAGGCAAGGGCGCTGGAGACCAGGTTGTCCACTGTGGCCTGGTTCTGAATCAATTCCGGAAATATTTTTCTGCCAAGGATCAGGTTGGGCATGCTGATATATTTCACCTGAATGAGCATTCTGCCCGCCAGATAGCTGAGCCAGGAAAGTTTATAGGCTACAATGGCCGGCACTTCAAGGATGGCGCATTCAAGGGTTACCGTGCCGGAAGCGGCCAGGGCCATGCCGCATTTTTTTAAACTGGTGTGCCTGTCTTCTGATGGAATAAATTTGAACCAGGGGTCCCCGGGGCAGAAGTCCTGCAGGAACTGCATGGATACTCCGGGCGCCTGGATTACATTAAAGCTCAAATCCGGATGAGTCTGACGCAGAATATCGGCGGTTTGGGCAAAAAGAGGCAGGAGCGCGGATATTTCTTTTTTTCGGCTCCCCGGCAGGATGGCGATCTGATGGTGGCGGGGAGTGATTTTGTTCAACTTTGGCAGATTAAGGGTCTGCATGGCCGGATGTCCCACAAAACCGGCTTCAATGCCGTATCTCCGGAAAAAAGCCGGTTCAAAGGGAAAAATGCAGGCTATGCGGTCAACGTATTTTTTTAAAAATTTTACTCTGGATTTTCTCCAGGCCCAGACCTGGGGAGCGATGAAATACAGAACCGGGATGTTAAGCCTGTAGGCCATTCTGGCCAGACGGAAGTTGAAATCAGGAGCATCCAGAAGAATCAGGACCGCGGGACGTTTTTCCCTCATGAGTTTTTTGATATGTTTCAGGTAGCCCAAAATCCGGGGAAGGGCGGTAAAAACTTCGGTCAGTCCGACCAGTGACAGGTCTTCGGACCGGAAAACCGGCCTCAAACCCTGTGCTCTCATGGCGGGGCCGCCCATACCGGTTATTTCCAGATCCGGGTCGCTCCGCCTGAGTTCCTGCATGAGCATTGCCCCGTAATTATCAGCCGAGGCTTCGCAGACATTTATCCAGATCAGGTTGTTGTTCATGTCACGCGGCTCTCATGGCTAGTTGAACCGCACTGTTACATTCATGGCGTTGTCCGGGGTTTTTCCCGGGCGGGCAAGGGTAAGCACGAATTCATTCTGACCCGGACTGCATGACGGGCATCCTTTGGACATCATCATCCAGTCGGGTCCGGGAGATTTGTCTATCCCGGCATGCTTAAGCAGAAAGGTGGTGGTGCCTTTTTCCCAGATAAGGGGACGTCCGCATCTGGAACATTCCACGTATAGCATTTCCGGATCAAAGTCCTGAGGGGAGCCGTTCTGAAGGACCGGTTTATTCTTAAGAGTGATTTCTTTCATTTGATTGATCTGTTGCAACTGTTTACCATATATTATCAGGTTGTTGAAAATCTCCCAATTGGCTTTGTCGCTGTAAAAAGTTCAAACTCGCACCTGTATAAATACGCGGCCACCTTGAACTTTTTTTGCTCCCTGCACCTAAAATTTTTGAAGAACCTGCCTGGTAAGGACTTTTTCAACAGGCTGTTATGGCTAGCCGCTGAATTCTGAACATGCTGACGGTTTTGTCAAATAAATATAATCTATTTGCCTATGCAGAAATTGTCAAAAATTGAATTAAGAATCTCGTCCGAGGTACTCCGTCCGGTGCCCTGGTCCAGATGCGAACAGGCATAATCCAGGCGGGCGGCCAGAAGGTCGTATGGTATGTGCAGCACAGCTTCCCTGGCCAGCTGGGAAAGTTCTTCAGCTGC
>JAWOGL010000050.1:0-3774 GCA_046496945.1 Desulfonatronovibrio sp. | reverse complement strand
CTTGAAAAAGCCGGGCACAAGGTGACTCTGGCCAACGACGGCAAGCAGGCTGTGGACCTGCTGTCCAGGTATGATTTTGACTGTATCCTCATGGACATACAGATGCCGGTCATGACCGGAGTGGAGGCTACAAAGTGTATTCGGTCTTCTTCGGATCTGGGATACAAGAAAGATATTCCCATTTTTGCGGTGACCGCTCATACCCTGCCGGGAGACCGGGAAAGTTTTCTTCAGGCCGGAATGAATGATTACCTGAGCAAGCCGGTAACCCTTAAAGACCTTCAGAGAGTACTGAAACAGGTGGGTTGAATCTGGGGCGAGAGGAAAGGGACGAGGTACGAGGTACGAGGTACGAGGTACGAGGGGAAAGGTACGAGGGGAAAGATTAAGAGTGTTAAGATGCCGAGCTGGGGCTCGGCGCTCCCCAGAGGGGATGAAAAAGGTACGAGGGGAAAGGCTCAAGAGGGGCGAGGGACGAGGAGCAAGGGTTAAAAAAAGATAGAAGGCAAAATTAATCCCGGGCGGCTTTACATTTCAGCAATGTATTTTTTTAGATAGCCTGTGGGGTTATATGATTCCTTGGCTTTTTTAAGTCCGGGATCGCCAAGGTCCTGTTCACGGTTGACCATTTCAAATCCGCCGGCTGATTTTTCCAGGAAAATTTTGTTGATTGCCTGATATACCCCCTTGTGTTCAGGGCATCCTTTTTCAAAATGAATGAGCACGGTAGTGTCGGTCAAAGCTTCGGCCACAGTATAGGCAACCATTTCACCCTCCACCATGAGACCGGCTCCGAATAAGCCCTGAAGATCCTCCCAGCGCGATAAAACCCTTACTATTGCTTTGTTTTCCGCTTCCAGGGCAGGTGAGTCTTCACATTCCTTCCACAGACACCATTCTGTCTGCAGGGCCAGGACTTCTTCAATGTTTTTCTGACCAAGCTCCACATATGTATAGTCGTAATTTTTTATGAACTGGTTATACAGGTTCTTTTTCTTGTGAAAGCGGTTTCCTCTGAGCTGGATCAGTTCTGTTACTGAATACAGATAGTCCCACTGATCGCGGTCAGACTGAATATTTATTTCGGGAAGCCTGTCTTGCCATATAGCGGCCAGTTTTTCAGGAATTCGGACAATTTTCCGGGATTCAGGTAAATTTACGGTTGCCTTTTGCCAGTTAATATCCCAGTTTCCCACGGGCGCCCAGTAGAGCTTTTCCGGGTTGTTCTGTCTGATCCAGGCCAGTTCCTGATCAAAGGCGATTTCAAGCCCGTATTCTTCAGTCCATCCGTAAATGTTGGCAAAGCTGAAATCAGAGGCCAGCTGGGGTGTTTTGTGAAGGAACTTGATATAGTCATGCTGAAGGTCCATGGTAACTGGTTCAAATTTCATGTTTATTCCTCGGCGCTTGAAAGTTTACAATTCAGTCCTTGAATGATTGATCATCCTTAATTCAGGCTGCATGAACCGCCGTGACAGAGGGGTGAAAAATCCCTGACTGCCCAACGCCCGCAGAACGGCGAAAGGTGCGCGGCAGCAACATGGCTGGACCATAAATAAGCAGGAGTTTCCAAAGGGTCAAGTAATGCTTGTCAGGGCAAAGGCCTTTTCCCCTGTTCTTGTGTTGCCTGATGGTCCGGAAGTGGATAACAAGGTTTTTGTCGGATAACTTTTTAATCTGCAGGAGTATATTGTCATGTCTGTCTTTTTTCGAAAATTTATTTATGGGCATGTCTGGTGCCTGGGCATACTGACTGTTGCCGCCCTGGTTATAGCTGTGGGCATCAACGGCATTGGTGTTCATCAAGAATTTATCGCCGGGGGATTTTCAGGCCTGAGTCTGCTGCTGTTTTATGTAACCGGATTTCTCAGTCCTGGAATATGGCTTATGATCCTTAACATACCTGTATTCGCGGTGGCTTTTTTGATGGTCAGTCGAAGGTTTTTTATTTACAGCCTGTACTGTCTGGTCATGACCGCTTTTTTTCTGGAAATCATCAAACTGGAACTGCCCATAGGAGATCCTCTTCTGGCAGCTTTGAGCTACGGGGTGTTGCTTGGCGCGGGAATAGGCATAAGCCTGAGGTCTTTCGGCTCCACGGGCGGTCTGGATATTATTGGAGTTATTTTATACCAGAAGTTTAATCTGCGCATCGGGCAAAGCGGTTTTTTCTTTAACCTGCTCCTGTTCTGTTTCGCGTTTTTGTTCATGGAAGCCGACCTGGTGCTTTATTCCCTGACCAGTGTGTTTGTTACCGCCATGGTGGCGGATTACTGCATGGCCATGTTTAACCAGCGAAAAATGGTTCTCATAGTTACAGAAATCCCTGAACAGATGGTCCGGGTCATCGGTCAGCAGATTCAAAGAGGATCAACCTTTTTGTACGGCAGAGGCGCGTATACAGGAGACAGAAAAAAGATCGTGCTCACTGTGGTTAATAATTTTCAGCTTAAAAGACTTGAGGAAATAATATTTTACAATGATCCCGAAGCATTCGTGATTATAGAAAACACCTTTAACGTCCTGGGCAGGGGTTTTTCCAAGAGGATGCTCTTTTAGCAGCCTGTTGATAAAGTCCTTGCCAATTAATCCTGTCTGAAAATACCTGTTTTTTGTCGCAGACTTTCAGCAGTTAGTCACTGGAACAATCAATGAAAGCAATATCCGATTTTTTACTGGCTCTGTCTTTTTTGAGCAGGATTGTACCGGCCAGGACTGTTGATGAGAAAGCTCTGGCCGGATCTTTGAACTGGTTCTGCCCGGCAGGACTTGTCCTGGGAGGACTGATGACAGTCCCGGTCGCAGCAGGGCTTGCTGGAAATTATCCTTTTGTCCAGGCCTGGATTGTCCTGGGACTTGGTTTTTATCTGACCAGAGGACTGCACTGGGACGGCTGGGCTGATCTCTGGGATGCCTGGGCGAGCCAGGCTGCAGGTCACAGGTTCTGGGAGATAGTCAAGGACAGCCATATCGGAGCGTTCGGAGTTACAGGCCTTATCCTGGGCCTGGGCGGACAGTTGGTTCTGCTTGGCGAAGTAATCCGGGCTGAGGAGTGGGCGGTGATTGTCTGGGCGATTGTCCTGGGCAGGTTCGGGGCGGTTGTCCTGGCTTACCTGGGTAAAAATTATCCCAGGCCCGGCCTTGGAGGAGCCTTTCTGGCCGGGGCGGGGCGCAAACCCCTGATCCTCAACGCCATAGTGCTGGTGGTCTTTGCCGCTTTTTTTGTTCCAGTTTATATGGCTGTTATTTCTTTGATTCTGCTGGGTGCGGGGTTATTTATTCTGTATGGTCTTGGCCGGAAAAACAACGGTATAAACGGAGATTTTCTGGGAGCAGCCATTATCTGGGGAGAAATCAGCGGATTGCTGGCATTTGTGCTTGCGCCGTCTGTTTAACAAAGACTTTTGTAACTGTTCACCATAACCGGAGCCTGCCTGGGGCTAAGGTTTCTAAAGTAATTTATCAGCCACCCCCGTGCACCTATTTACCGTGTTCCGAGTAAGTAATTCATGTGCAGTGCCAATTATCATCCCTACCAAGATAGGTGCAGGGCAAGCTACTGCGCTCGACGTAAAGGCAGACTGTAAGACAGACTGAATATTTTCCTCCTGGCGACTTGCCAGGAGGAAAGGATGCCATTGCCTGGCGGCGAGGCAGAATATTGTACTGCAGGTAGCTGACAGCTTTTCTGCGGGCATGTCGCCCGCGGAAAAATATCCTGTGTCTGTCTTTTTAGTCTGGCTTATTGTCTGTGGCAAATAATTCTTTATCAGG
>JAWOGL010000233.1:0-3024 GCA_046496945.1 Desulfonatronovibrio sp. | reverse complement strand
CCATATCAGACTCTCATTGGCAGCGTATTGCACAAATATGCCAGCGGACTGCTTAAAGACATGGGATAAAACAGCCAGGGGTAACAGTTTAGCCATTTGCATGTAGCACGGGGGCTGGCTCTCCCGGCACCCACTTGAGCTGTATTTTGAGATTGAATGACTTTTTTATTGCCAAGTGGGTGCCGGGGTGCCTGTCCCCTGCTACCTTAGAAAAAAGGCCTAAACTGTTACAGCCAGGGAAATCCGCACACAGGGTTTTCAAGAATCCATGTCAAACATCTATGATTTCCCTGCAAAATAGCTTACACCTTATACTTCTCCATCCAATTATCCAGAGTTTGATAGTTCTTCAAACCCAGCAGCCTTGCTGCCCTGGTCTTATTCCCTCCAGTCTCTTGCAGGGCCTTCCTGATATAATGCCCGGCCACCTCTCCCATAATTCCCGGCAGGTCCAAATCCTGCTCTAAGGAGCGATTGAGAATGGACTTTTCATCCTGGTTTTCCACCATGGGAAGCATGGCCTCCAGAACATCCTCCTGGCTGATGGACGACTCATCCGACCAGATAGCAGCCCGCAGAAGCGTATTCATAAGTTCTCGCACATTGCCCGGCCAGGCATGTTCCAAAAGAATATTTCTGGCTGAAGGAGCAAGGTTTTTTGGCTGGAATCCAGGCTCTTCCCGGGCTTCACGGTTAATATCATCAAGAAGCTTATCTATAAGAAGACTGATATCCCCTGGCCTGTGTTTAAGAGAAGGCAGCCTGATCATGGCCACAGCCAGACGGTAAAAAAGATCAGCCCGAAACCGCCCCTGACGCACCTCCTGCAGAAGGTCAAACATAAGAAAACATATTCAGAGCAAAGAAAACATTACGTGTTCCTGAAAAGTTAACTGGGGGCAGTCCCGTAGCCAGGGACAGTCCCTGTGCTTGACCGGCGCTTGCTAGTTTTCGACCCATTTCCAGCTAATAAATCTGTAATCCTGTATCGGCTGTCAAAAACGCTCTAATGCTCCCATGTGGATGGCAGCACCGGCATTCTATCCGTCTCCAGTTTGAAACTCACTTAAGCTCTTCCAACCGCTCCTCGATTATCTTACGCTCTCTTTCTAATTCCAGCCTCAAATCTTCTTCGCTTGGCAGGTAGAGCATATATTTTGACGCGAAAATCTGTTTCCGCTCATTCAATACAGAATATCTGGCAACGGCTTCATTTTTCTTTGTGCATAGAACCAGTCCAATGGTCGGATTGTCATCATCTGCGGTATAAAGGTCATCAAACATGCGCACGTATCCATCCATCTGTCCAACATCCTGGTACGACAGCTCTCCCATCTTGAGATCAATCAGCAGATAGCACTTGAGAATGCAGTTATAAAAGACCAGGTCCACATAGAGATCTGTGTCATCAAATCTAAGCCGCCTCTGTCTGGCCACAAAAGCAAAGCCCTTCCCCAGTTCCAGAAGGAAATTTTGTAGATGGGTAATAATGGCCTGCTCCAATGTGGTTTCATGGAGATTTGGGGAATCAGGCAATCCAAGAAACTCCAGCACATATGGATTTTTCAGAATTGCATCAGGCGACAGGGGCTTTCCAGGAAGGCGTTCTCTGTCAGCAGCACTCAGACCGGCTTCACCGCGATTTGAAATAATCCTCTCGTAATAAGATGAGTGGATCTGTCGTTCCAGCTGTGCTTTGCTCCAGCCGCAGTCAATGGCTTCCTGCTCATAAAAAAGGCGGGCTTTTTCGTCTTTTACCCGCATCAATGCTCGGTAGTGGGACCAGGAGAGTTGCGGGGAGAAGGCCTGGCTCAAATCTCCATCAGATGAGAATTGAATTGATTTCGCAACAGATTGGCAATCCGCTGGGTAGCTTTTCTGTTCTTCCGGAAATTTTCCGCCTGCCGGGTGGAGATTTCCGGATTTAACACATTCTCCACCCGGCGGGTGGAGAATTGAAAGGCGGTCAGGATATTTCTGATAAAACTGCCTGAAATACCAAAGATTGGTTGTGGAAAAGCCTTTTCCGTATTGTTCCGTGAGACGTTCAGACAAATCCTCTATAACTTGCTTTCCATATTCAGCCCGCTCTTCGCCTTTCTGCAATTCCTGCACAATCTCCCGCCCGATCAGCCAGTAAGCCGCAACCATATTGGAATTAACCGAACGGACAACATTAGATCGGGCATTCTCGAGAATTGTGACGACTCGGCTGAAAAGAGAATCATTATTTTTTTCTTGAATATCAGTGCTCATTTCATACCTCTAAAGACTCGATTAAAGTCTAACATGCTCGAAAGGGCGTATTCCGAGTTTTTTGAAAATTTAATTGGTACAGTCCCGAAGCCAGAGACAGTCCACGTGCCTGACCGTAATTTATTGTTTTTTTGTCAGCTGCAGTGTGTTTCCAGCCACCCTGCTGACATATTTAATTTTCTATCTCAGGCATTTTTTCTTTGACCCATTCCAGAACAGAGGCGAATGGATAATCCTGCAGCCGTCCGAAATCCGGAGATTTGGAAGCCTTCAGTTTTGTCAGTACAGGCGAATTCACTCCGCACAAAAACCTGGTCAGATTGGCCGGATCAGCATCCCGGGCCAAAAATTCCACAGACCTGTCAAGCAGGTCCAGATGGTCATGTTCCGGCAATAGAGCTGGCTTTTTTGTCCCTTCCAGGACCGCTGGGCGTCCATCACGGCAAACTGAACACTTTCCACATGACCCCTCAGGCATTTGCTCTCCGTAATACTTAGCCAGATTGAAGCTCAAACAGGGAGAGCTCTGCAGAAAACGCAGCACAAGATGTATCCGGTTAATCTCATGATCCTGTTTGTTCTTGAAAAGGGAATAAAGCTTTTCAGTCATTTCCTGCTGATCAAAATTCCTGCTTATAATCTGAAAAAAATCCGTGGAACCTGAAGCCCTGAGCATTATCCACCCCTGTTCGTGAAAATACTCCAGGGCTGTCACCACCCGCTGCCTTGGAGAGCCTGATTCAGCCGCGGCCGCCTCCATGTCCACAT
>JAWOGL010000231.1:0-3213 GCA_046496945.1 Desulfonatronovibrio sp. | reverse complement strand
CATAATCACCAGGTTGGTAGACGTTTGCCCCACAACCACCAGGAGAACAAGAAGAACTGCCATTATGCCCATAAGGGTCATAGTCAGGTTGCTGATCAAAGCCTGTTCATGTGAAGTGTCCAGCACATATGCCATTAATCCGACCTGATCACCGGTAAAATCAAGCACTGGAAAAACAGCCAGGGAATAGTTTCCTGCTGTTTCCACGGTCAGTCCGCTTTGACCCTGTTCAAGAATTTCAGCCGAAATCAAGTCGTTGATATCAGGATCATCAGTACCGGAAACCTTTACAAATTCATTGTCAATAACCGGGTGACGGGACTTATCCTGCAATCTGCGGGCAATATCCAGAAATTCATGGTTCATGTACAAAAGCAATTGCTGACCTGTGCCGGCGGCGGCAGCCTCAACAATTGGTTCGAATTCAATGAGCATTTCCACCGAACCGAGATGTTCTCCTGATGAAGAAACAACCGGGAGAACACTGCGCACAGTAAATCCGCCCCTGCCTATTTCCAGCCCCTGAGCAGGCTCTCCGGTCTGATTGACCCGCATTACGGTTTGCCTGAACCTGGAGATATCATCTGACTCATCAACCCATTTATCGTTCCTCAAAAAATTCTTTTCCCTCCAGAGACGGGCCAGGCTGCGCCCGTTAGGCAAATGAAAATGAAGCATCAGCGGTTCTCCCCGGACGCTTTCGAAACTTTCCAGAAGACTTTTAAGTTCCCGGCGAAGCATTTCTCTTGCTTTTTGGGACTGCGTTGATTTCGGGTCATCAATATCCCCGGAAAGAGCAGTCTCGTAGGCCTGTTCTACTTCAGGCATGCGCACAAATAAAGAAGACACGGATTCAGCTTCCCGGGAGGCTAAAGCCATGGCAGACTCGATTTCCTCCATCTTGCTTTGTCCGATCTCCTGTATAAACGCCCTGCTCACTTTGGTCAGTTGATGAGTTAATATTACAAAAACTACTACAACAAGCGCAACAAGAGCGATAACCATGGGAATAAAAATTTTCCCTCTGATTTTAAGACGCATGTTTACCTCCTGATAAATAAAGAACAAAAATTTTCCGGATCCGGGACTGATGGAATATACAAATTGACGTTAATTTTTACCGGACGGCCTGCGCCACGGCAAACTGCGGGAATGATTATGACCATGATTTTTAAGATTTTTTTTAATTCACTATCCATTCATAACTTTATTGTCCACCAAAACATATTTTTCACTTACAGCTGCGTGGCCGCTTTTCTGCAAAAAATAAGAGTTGATAAAGGCTTGCCTGAAAAACAGAGTAAAGATAGATTCTCAAATTAAATGCAGCCTCATTCATTAACCAAAAATACCGGACAGATCCTGGCGGGCTCCCTTTTTGTTTCCGGATGGGCCGGATACCCCTGCCTTTTCCCGGATTTTTCAAAGCATGCCCGGTTTATTCACCCTTTTGGCAGGGAAGTTGATCAGAATCTCAGTTCTATTCTGGACAGAACATGGAAAACCATCTTCGCCTGGTCTCTAGGGGCGCACCTCTGTTTGAAATATCTGGATAAACTGCGTGCGGACAGGCTCGTGCTCATAGCGCCGTTTCTTGATTTCTGCCAGGGAACACCCCAAAAAAAAATAGAAGAAATGTTGCGCGGCCTGGAAAAAAACCCTCAGGCGACAGTGCGCTGGTTCTGGAAAGCATGCGCGGTAAGCCAGCCGCCAAAACCAGTGATAAGTGACGTAAACATGCTGAGAAAAGGGCTTGAGTTTTTAATCCATTCCCGGGTGGACCATAAGTCCCTGAACACTGATCTATCCATAACCCTGATCCATGGACTAAAAGACCGGATAGTGCCGCTCAGCCACTCCGAACACATAAGGGACTGCCTGCCTCAAGCCTGCTGTCAATATCTGCCGCATGGACATTATATCCCTGAACCGGAAATCCTGAATGCGATTCGTTAACAAACAGATCCGATTACATTTTGATCATTCCAGCGCTTCTTACAGAAGTGCGGCTTCTGTGCAGAAAACTGCAGCACAGAAATGCTGTTCTCATGTCCCTGAAAAAAAATATTCCAGAATCCTGGAGATCGGCGCAGGCGGAGGTCTGCTCACTGAATTATGCCTGCAAAGGCTCAGTCCGGCGGATATTTACGTGGCGCTGGATATCTCTCTGGGGATGCTCAAGCTTGCTGCTGCAGACAGAACATGTCTGATTCAGGCGGACGGGGAAATTCCTCCTTTTAAGCCCGGCACATTCAGCCTGCTTATCAGTTCTTCCGCCATGCAGTGGTATCACCGGGGCCCTGAATCTGCGCTGCGCAATATCCGGCTGCTGAAGGAAAATGGCTTTTTCTCGCTGGCGTTTTTTGTCAGAGGAACTTTCCAACAGATGGAACACGTGAGTTCATTGACCGGGTTCGGTTCTCTGTATCCTTTGCCTTCAGCTGAGCATTACATTGAATCTTTCAGGACTGCCGGTCTCAAGCCCGGATGGTCTTTACAGGAATACACTGAATATTATTCTTCAGTGTCAGCCTTTCTCAAAAGCCACAAAAAAACCGGCGCAACCTACACCGGTTCTCAGGCAAAATTCGGTAAAAAAACATACCGGAATTTCTGCAGGGTATATGAAGATCTTTACGCGGAAGCAGGCCTGATCCCGGCCGGCTACAAGGTTCTTTATCTCTGGGGTTATAATTAGTTTTCGGGTATTTTCGGGTAACTATTCACTTCATACGGCATATGTCCATTCAACCACACTGGATTCCGACTTTCGCCGGAATGACGGGAAAAGGCAATTGCCTGCTTTAACCGTCACCCCGGTCCCGGATCGAGTCCGGGATGACGGATCCGGGGTCCAGGTCTTCTTATTCGATCTTGCTGAATAGTTACGTTTTCAGAAGCGGTTGCTGTATAACTCCCGGCAATCTGCTTTCATTTCCAATTTTTTATCTCAGGCATTTTTTCTTTGACCCATTCCAGAACAGAGGCGAATGGATAATCCTGCAGCCGTCCGAAATCCGGGGTTCTTGAAAAGGGAATAAAGCTTTTCAGTCATTTCCTGCTGATCAAAATTCCTGCTTATAATCTGAAAAAAATCCGTGGAACCTGAAGCCCTGAGCATTATCCACCCCTGTTCGTGAAAATACTCCAGGGCTGTCACCACCCGCTGCCTTGGAGAGCCTGATTCAGCCGCGGCCGCCTCCATGTCCACAT
>JAWOGL010000229.1:0-19132 GCA_046496945.1 Desulfonatronovibrio sp. | reverse complement strand
CCGCTAATAAGACGAACAGTTCCTGAATTTTTTGAACAAGGAGAGTAATTATGTCGGAATATCCTGTTGTAGCAGTAGTTGGAGCCACCGGTGCCGTGGGAAGAGAAATGCTGAAAATACTGGAGCAAAGAGATTTCCCGGCCCGGGAGGTTGTTGCCCTGGCGTCAGCCAGGTCAGCCGGGACAACAGTTCTTTATAAAGACCGGGAATTAACCGTGCAGGAACTGGGCGAGGATTCCTTTCAGGGCATTGATCTGGCCATTTTTTCAGCCGGAGGGAGCATTTCGGAAAAGTATGCCCCCATAGCGGTAAAATCAGGATGTGTTGTTGTGGACAACTCCAATGCCTGGCGCATGGAAGAGGGCGTGCCCCTGGTGGTTCCGGAGGTGAATCCTGATGACCTGAAAAAGCATAAGGGTATTATTGCCAATCCTAATTGTTCCACCATTCAGATGGTTGTGGTTTTAAAGCCCCTGCATGATGCCGGGACCATCAAGAGGGTTATTGTTTCCACCTATCAGGCGGTTTCCGGTTCCGGTCAGAAGGCCGTGGATGAGATGGAAGACCAGGTCAAGCGGCTTTTTTCCATGAAAGAGATAGAGCCTGAAGTGTATCCGTATCAGATCGCCTTTAACTGCCTGCCGCATATAGATGTCTTCCTGGAAAACGACTATACCAGAGAAGAGATGAAAATGGTCAACGAAACCAGAAAGATTATGAATGATGCGGGCCTCAGGGTTACCGCCACCACTGTGCGGGTGCCTGTTTTTTACAGTCACAGCGAGTCAGTCAATATTGAGACGGAAAAAAAGATAACCCCTCAGGCGGCCCGGGGCATTCTCAGCCAGGCTCCCGGGATCACAGTACTTGATAACCCCTCGGAAAAACTGTATCCCATGCCTCTTTTCGCAGCCGGAGAAGATGATACTTTTGTGGGCAGAATCCGCGAAGATGAAACCATTGAAAATGGTCTGAACCTGTGGATAGTGGCTGACAATATCAGAAAGGGGGCCGCCCTGAACGCGGTTCAGATATCAGAATTTCTGGTGGAAAACAATCTGCTTAGAATCCCTTAACCCTGGAGAGAAATCTGTGACAACCATCGCTTCCACCAAGGAATATATTGACAGAATTCTGGAATTGCCCAGACCCGGCGCCCGGAATGTTTTCGCGTTTTATGATCATCGCCCGGGCATGATCTGTAAAGATCCCAGGCTCATGCTCATACCCCTGGATGATCATCTTATTCACCGCGGAGACGGAGTATTTGAAACATGCAAGTATATCGGGCGCAAAATATATCAGCTGGACTCCCATCTGGAGCGGATGGAAAAAAACTGCCGGGCAATTTTTATTGATCCTCCAGAGCAGTTTTCCCGTATCCGGGAGCTGGTTCTGGATACAGCCAGAGCCGCTGATGAGCAGGATGGTTACCTGAGCATATTCATCGGGCGGGGCCCCGGGGGATTTGCCATTGATTTCAGGGAATGCGCTCATTCCAGCCTTTATATTGTGGCCAGAAGGTTTAAGCATCATCCGGAAAGCTTCTGGGAAAAGGGCGCGACAGCCTGTAAATCGGCAAAACCGGCCAAACAGAGCTACATGGCCAGGATCAAGTCGGTTAATTATCTGCCCAACGTACTTATGAAGAAGGAAGCCGTGGATAAAGGCTGCGACTACAGCCTGTGCTTTGATGAAAATGACTGTCTGGCTGAAGGTTGTATTGAAAACGTGATTATTGTTGATGAAAAGGGCAGGATAATTGTTCCGGATCTGAATAACGCCCTCAGGGGAACCACCCTCATGCGGGGCCTGGATCTGATCAAAAATGAAGTTTCCTTTGTTTTCCGGGCTATCCGGGAATCAGATATATATCAGGCCAGGGAAGTCATACTTCTGAGCACCACTCTTGATGCCCTGAATATTGTGCGCTACAACGGCAAGCCCATCCATGACGTTCGCCCCGGCCCTGTGGGTAAAAGGCTCAGAAACCTTATTCTAGAGGATATCAAGAAAAACGGGATAGAGTTTTAGGGTTTCCCAATTCAGCTGCCAGTTCCCGGAATGGGCCTGCTCACGATTGGCTGTAATCAAAATTGATAAAGATTGCGGCAGGATAGATAAGGTAGAATCCTACAGCAGATCCTGGTAAACCCGGATGTAATCCTGAGTCATTCTCTCCAGACTGTGGTGATTTAATACATATTCATAAGCATTTTGGACCATGCCCCTGAACTTTTCCGGGGCAGCAAGCAGTTCGCCTATCCCGGCGGCCAGGCATTTATAGTCGTGAACCGGGCATGTCAGGCCTCTTCCTGAGACCAGCTCTTCCAGGCCCCCCGCACTGGTGGATACAACAGGTACTTTGTAGCGGAAGGCCTCCAGCACACTGCTGCCCAGTCCTTCTTCCTGAGAACTCATGACAAAGATATCCAGGACCGGATAAAAGCTTTCCACATTATCTTCAAACCCCATGAACAGATAAGTATCTTCAAGTTCCAGGCGTTTTACTTCAGATTTAACCATGTTTTCCATCTCTCCGTGTCCAAAATGAACAAATATGAATTTTTCCGGGGACAGCCTGTTCAGTTCCCGGATGGTCCTGACCATGGTCAGAGGATCTTTGTGCGGGACCATGGCGGCAATGGTGCCCACAATCTTACGGCCTGGATATTTGTTTTGAAGGTCCAGGGCTTTTGCCGAAGGCGTCAGGGTTTCTCTGGATGTATCAATGCAGCTTGGGATTACCGCCACACTGCCGGGTGCTGGAAAAGATTCCAGGATATTTTTTATGGCCGGGGATATGGCAATGGTCCTGTCTGTCAGTCTGTATTTAAATTTCGCGGCCAGGCCCTGAGGCTTGAAGTCCACTCTGCGGGTGTAGATGATTTTCCTTCGGTGAAACGCTCTGGCAATGACGGCCAGACTCTGGGCCTTTCCGGTCTGGGCGTGAATCAGGTCAAAAGAAGATCCATGTTTTATCAGGTACCGGAGTGCCTGTTTTTGATTCTTAACCAAAGCCACGGGGATGGACTGGCCGGCAGCTTTCCTGGCCAGGGGATAATTTTCCAGGCATAGAAGCCGGGGTTGGAGGCCTTGGTGGAGCAGCCCCTTCATGGTCAAAAGGGATTGTCTTTCTCCTCC
This sequence comes from Desulfonatronovibrio sp., assembly GCA_046496945.1. Lineage (GTDB taxonomy): Bacteria > Desulfobacterota > Desulfovibrionia > Desulfovibrionales > Desulfonatronovibrionaceae > Desulfonatronovibrio. The sequence goes on along the minus strand of JAWOGL010000229.1, from coordinate 15,988 downwards.
GCGCCAGGTTTTTTCCGTGTTTATCTGAAGAATTTTCATTGGCTGTTCAGGCATGTCTATGTGATCCCGGGCTGAAAATGAAAGGATTAAACAAAGGTGTGCTCTGCCATGGCTTGGAATATAGATTTTTACGAAGGATCAGTTTTTACGGGCCAGACAAAAAATTCAGGTCCTGGTTTGTGTCCCACGCCAACCGCTCCTTTGTAAAGATATAAGACAAAGGCCCAGTCAGGTTCGAAAATGCTGGTAGTAGAAGACCAGTATCCGTCCTGGAGTCCGGTTCCGGGAAAATCCCGGGGAAGCGCGGGAGTGTGGGCTGAGGCGTCAACCAGTGATTCCAGCTCGTTAATGCTGGGCAATCTCCATCCCGGTCCATCTGTCTGCATTGCCTGCGTCAGGGCCTGTTCCCATGTGCATGGACCGGACATATGTTTTTCCGGCGCAAGCCAGATAAGTCCGGTCAGGCGGTCGTGAATCCGGCTGCCCTGTTTTATGAATCTTGGATCCGGCCACACCACTCCGGTTCCAAATTCTGCGTCCTGGCCTGTGCCGGTGCAAGGCAGGGTATGTCCTTTGTCATCAAAGCAGTGTGTCTGTCCGGTCCTGATAATATGCCGGGGTTCTCCTCTTACCGGCCAGCACAGGTATCTCTGGGTTTTGCCTCCAAAAAACATCCTCCCGCCCTCAAGGTGCACGTACCAGGCGTATGCCGGTTTAATGGCCGCAGTAGTTGAGGTCCAGTACCATGCCTGAAACACGTCCTCAAAAGGATGCTCTTCCGGCAGGGCAGGTTTTTTGCTGCCATGGGATATAATGGACCGAAGTTCACGTCTGTTGGGGAGCCTCCAGTCATTAAATCCGGCAAAGCCGTGTTCATTAAGTTCTTTTATCTGATCCAGGGCCTGGGACCAGGTTAAAGGAAAGTCAAAGAAGTTGACCTTTCTGGTCCAGGTCAGACTGGTGAGGCGGTCATGAACCAGATGCTCTTTCCGGATCTCAAACCTCGGGCTGGGCCAGGCCCGGCCGGTGTTGAAAGAGGCATCCTGGCCCGAATCAGGACAGGGTATTTCATTGCCGGACTGATCAAAGCACCTGGTGAGCCCGGTATGTATTATGTTTTTAACCATGGATCCGGCATCCTTCATGTGCGGAACAGTATTTGCTCATTACAAAAAATTATCATAAGAAACTGGTCAGCCTGGACCTCATGATTAAAGCGCAGACCCGGCAACCTGTTTTCAAATTGCAGTGCATTATGATCTTAGCCAGGACGTGTTCTTAGTCAAGTGTTTCTTCAAGACACGGTCTCAGGGTTCTTTAATAAAACCCCGAGAATGATTTTTGCAAACGGGACATAGTTATGAATATACTGAAAAAAATATTTTCCCCGGGGTATCCGGATCTTGACTGGATCCAGGTAGGGGTCACCACCAGGTGCAATGCCGGCTGCGTTTACTGCCCGCATACCATATTCAGAGATTCATGGCAGGGCCGGGATTTATCCCTGGAAAGCTTTAAAGCTCTGGTCCCGGCTTTTTCCAGGGCCAGTCTGGTTTACCTCCAGGGCTGGGGAGAGCCTCTTCTGCACCCCGGGCTGTTTGACATGCTGGAGATGGTAAAAAAAAAGGGATGCATGGCCGGTCTGACTTCCAACGCAAATCTGCTCACCAGTGATACATTGAAGAAACTGACGGATTCAGGCCTGGATTTTTTATCTCTTTCCGTGGCCGGTATAGATAAAAAAAACGATGTGATAAGAAAGGGAACCAGCCTTAAAAAAGTCCGGGAGGTTATCCAGGAGGTCAACAGGATCAGGGTAGCCAGAGGAACATCCTCCCCCCGGATTCATCTGGCTTATATGCTTCTTGGGTCCAGTCTTGACGATGTTTCAGCAATGCCTGATTTTTTTAATTCGCTGGAGGTTGACCAGGTGGTGATCAGCGGTCTGACCCTGGCTTTTACTCCTGAGATGGAAAAGGAAATGTATCTGGCTGCATCTGAGACGGATTTCCGGGAGTTGAAAGAAAAACTTCTGGAAATGAAAAGCCTGGTTGACGAGCCGGAAAAGATCAATTTTCACCTGTATAATCCATACCTAAACCCGGGCCAGTGCTCGGAAAATATTTGCCGGACCACCTTCATGAGTGTTGACGGCTATATAAGGCCCTGCGTATGTACTGATTTTCCGGAATTCAGCGAAAATCAGAGGATGTACTTCCAGGGAACAGGCTATCCTCTGTCAAGCCTGGAATTCGGCAATATAAAGGAAAAATCCCTGGCAGAAATATGGAACGACCAAAATTACAAGAGGTTCAGGGAAGAATTTTTTAATGAAGATATTAATAAACCCTGCGCACACTGTGCAAAGCGCTGTATTGATAATCTTTCAGGTAATAAATGACACGGTTTTGATAAGGAGAGATAAAATTGGCTTTAACCCTTGAAGAAAAGTATGATCTAATCGTCAACCAGGAAAAACTGTTTGCCTACTCCGTGGCCAAGGAACTGATCAATAAGCCGGAAACTTCCGTCTGGATGATTCTCATTCCTTTTCTTTTTGTCTATCACATGTTTAATATCCAGAAATACAAAAAAAGTATCCATGATTTTGCAGCAAACTTCATGAATACAAAAAACAAAGCTCTGGAGATGGCTCTGAAAGAATTAGAATCCAGCCAGAAGGCTGAGATTACCCTTGAGAAATGTTTTCCTCAGGTGGATTCAGCCAATGATAAAGAGATGAGGGTCTGTCAAAAACAGCTCAAAGAGATTGAAATTATGCATGCCCACTATCTCAAACTCCTTCAGGCAAGGGGAAAGACGTACGAGTCCCTGGTTAAAGATGCCTATAGCAGAGGAGGGGACTTTCGAGTTTTTCTGAACAGTCTCACCAGTGCTGAAAATGATGTGAACAAATATGTTTTAAAGGTATATCAGACTTCAGACCAGGCCAAGGAAATAACCAAAAAAATGGAAGATATCGTTTATAATTTCAGGGAGCAGGATTTCAGAAAATACTTTTAGCAGAATTTTTTTGCAGTATTTCTGCCTCAAAAACAACAAGAGCCCCGGTTGAATAATTATCCAGCCGGGGCTCTTGTTATCAGGGATGGGCGAGTTTTATTTTTTGGCCTGATCCAATAGAAACTTGATTTGTGGTCCTGCCTGATATGTTTCTTCAGACTGGGTGTAGAAATATTGGTTGGTATCAAGATCAGCTTCAGTGATGATTTCCATGATGGGTTTTATTAACGGAAGTTTTTGGGCCCACGGCAGGACAACAAAGATCAGCAGCCAGATCATCAATGCCCCTGCCACGAATTTGCTTAGTCTGTTGAACAGGCTTGAAGAATTATTATGCATAGTATTTCCTTGGGTTATTCTGCGGGGTAAAGAATGTTTTGATCAGCTGTTCAGCCTTTTCTGGAAAAACAAAAGGTGTATGAAATTAAGTGGTGCCTTTTTTTCATGCATCTTTGTGATTGTCCAGGTTATTTTTGCGGACAGCCCCCTTAAGGGGAGCTGTCCGCAATTACGATTAGTTTAGTTTACAGGGTTTCAGTGATTCCTGGGAATACAACAAAGAACATAACGTAAGCCATAAGCAGGGTCAGGACCAGGTTGAGACTCTGACCGCATACATAGAGTATGACTGGTTTCCCGCCCTTAAAGTGCTTGGCCATTTCTCTGAAGTTGGAAGTCAGGCCAATGGAAGCAAAGGCCAGAATAAAAAACCATCCCCTTAATGGACGTGAGAAGCCGCGAAGAACGCCCTGGTCGAGCATTACATCACCGCGCGGACCCATGGATTCCAGCATGATGGAGAAGATAATGGAAGCAATAAGAAAGCCCAGTACGAATTTTGGAAAACGATACCAGATTTCCATCTTGCTGACCTTCTGTCCAGGCACGCAGTCAACCCTGGCGCACCAGTATACGGCTACGCCAAAGGCAATGACGCCGATCATGACGTTCTGAATCATCTTAATGGTTGCAGCTACAAACATTCCGGTTTCACCCAGGAATGCACCAGCAGCAACGACGGCACCTGTGGAGTCAATGGTGCCGCCGATCCATGCGCCACCCAGAACAGGGTGCATGTCTATTGCAACAATAAAGGTAGGCAGGGCAATCATCATAATAGCTGTAAAGAGCATGGACATGCCAAGAGCGATGGTCAGCTCTTCTTTTGTGGCCCTGCACGCTGCTGCAGTAGCAATGGCCGCGGAAACACCGCAGACGCACATGTCTGATGATACCGTTATATTCAAAGTCTTGGAAGGAATTTTTATTACTTTCTGACCAAAGATAAAAGTAAGAATCAGAACTGTGGGTGTTACAACCCAGGCGATAAAGATGCCCGGCAACCCAATGGCCAGAATTTTTCCGAAGAGGATTTCCGCGCCCAGCAAGACCAGTCCGGTCTTAATAAAGTACTCTGTCTGGGCAGCGTCTTGTATGAATTTGGGAGTTCCAATGGTGTTGGCTATAAGCATGCCTCCCAGAATGGCCCAGATCAAGGGGCCAAACCCCCAGGCTTTCAGGGTTGCGTTGCCTCCAATGACCTGAGAAACAATTGCCAGCAGGAAAACAAAGGCAAAGCCTTTCATGAATGTTGCTGTGTTAAGCGGCATGAAAGTGCTTCCTGCAGCAAAAAACAGCATGAGAAGTATCATTAACCCAATGAGGTATGGAATCTTATTATATGATTGGGTATTGGCTCTTGACTTGGCTTTGCTTTCCTCGCTTTGGGCGCTGCGCCAGTCATTGATGGCTGCTTCGGCCTGCTCGTTAAGCTCAGTATTTTGAAAATTTTCGTCTGCAGCTGCTTCCTGGGCCTCTTCTGCTCTGTCCAGAGCTGTCTTGGTTTTTTCCTGGGCTTCCGCATACTCTGGCTGAGCGTTGCTGCGAATTTCAGCAGCCCTTGATTCAGTCAGAACCAAAGCCTCCATGGGATTGGATGCCCATTTACCTGGAGTGCTCAGCCACCTGGCAATAGTTTTGCCATAGTCCTGACTACGGGCACGCAGGCTGGACATGTCGTCATTGGCCTGATGCCACTCAATGGTTTGTAAAGCTGTGCCGGTCCTTTCTTCTTCTGCCTGCTTGATGGTCTGGGCCTCGCTGAGCTTTTGATCTACGTCTGCCGGTGGCCTGGGTAGAAATATTATCAGACCTACGAGTAAGATAATAAATCCTAGCCAGATGGCCATCCAATCCTCTTGCTTGTAGAGTGCAGACCACTCCCATTTAGCTTTGTCCGTAACATATTCAGGTTGGGTTGGGTTCTGTTCCGCCATACTTACTCCTTCTTAAAGATGATTTAAGTTGAAAAAAAATAAGTCACACTCAGTCAGGTCATGTCATGTTCCGCTGTCCAAAAATTAATAAACCCCAGTACTTTTTTGGATTTCTCCGGATATTGTATAGTCAGCCTGGATTTTAGCAAAAAGTGAGCCATGATTTTTTGGCAAAAACGGTTCAGATTAAGTCATTTATTTCATATTGTTACTTTGTTGATATGACCTGCCGCAAGGAACGGATCTGATGGTTGCAAACTTTTGTTTACACTATTGCATACTCTGGGTTACATCCTTTTGCAGCAGATATTTTAAATACAATTGCGGAGATATGTATGGAGAATAAAAGATTAGAGAATGTTTTGCCGGCCAATGGTCCGCGTTCGGGGTTTCCGGGATTTTCCCTTAGCCTTCGTTCCAAATTCCTTATGGGGACAGCCCTTATTCTGGTTCTGATCTGTTTTGTGAGCGCATTCATCATTTATTACCGGGAAAAAAATCTTCTTGAAGAATCCGCGTATTCCAGGACAGAACTTGTTATGACTGCTGTTGAGGCCAGCAGAATGTACATAAGGGATGAACTAAGGCCCAAAATGGCTGACAATTTCGGTGATGATTTTTTCATGCTGGAGGCCATGTCTACTTCTTATGTGAGTCGGGCGGTCATGGATAATATGAAGATGCATCTTCCGGAATACAGTTACAGGAGAGTTTCAGTTAACGCCAGAAATCCCAAGTCCGAGGCCATGGATATGGAAAAAGGCATGATCAGCTATTTTCAGGAAAATCAAGACGAGGATAATTGGCAGGGACTGGTTGATATGGAGGGAGAAGCCCATTACATGCGATTCAAGCCGGTATACTTTCAAGAGTCGTGCATGTCGTGTCACGGTATCCCTGAAGAGGCTCCCAGACAGCTGTTAAGCCAGTACGGAGATGAAAGAGGGTTCGGCCATTATCCAGGCCAACTGGCAGGCCTCATTGCTGTGGGAATTCCCGTGCAGAGCGCTCTGGCAGCAATTCAGGAAAAAGCCACATCGGTCTTTTTAGTGGTCTTTTTTGGGGTATCAGTGTTCTACCTGTTGTTGACCTTCTTTTTCAACTGGATAGTGGTGAACAACCTGCGCGGGGTTATCAACCTTTTCAAAGAGGAAGTTGACGAGAAAAACCTGCCGGAAATATTTGATTTCGACCATTCAGCCGATGAGATGGAAGCGCTGTCTTCAGCGGCTCAGAACATGGCTAACCATCTCAAACACAGCAGGGATGAACTGAAAAAGCATGCTCAGGATCTGGAAGTCAAGGTTGCCCAGAGGACAAAAGCCCTCAGGAAGTCGGAGCAGCTTTTGAAGGATAAGGTTGTGACCCGAAACAGGGAGTTGCAGACTCTCAATTCCATAGCAGAACTGACCACCCAGGCAGTTGGTCTGGCTGACATCTGGCCTCTGGCCGTAAAACAGAGTCTTTCCCTTGTTCCGGCCAGAGGAGTCGGTATTTATCTTCTGGATGAGTATACGGAAAGTCTGAAGCTCAGATATGAACTGCAGGCGGGAGATCTGCCCGGCGAGGTCCGGTGTCTGGACAGTAGAGCCGGGATCGGACTTGAAAAAACCGTGGACAGAGAGATTGTTGAGGATTCAATGTGTCGGGCCCTGCAAGGAACCATGGACAGCTTTACCTCTCCGGATATGGGATATTGTCTGAATGTTCCCCTCTACTGCAGGGGCAAAGTGCTTGGAGTAATGACTTTCCTGAAAGTGGATTACCAGGAAATATCGTCAGAACAAAAAGAACTTCTGCTTTCCATAGGCAAGCAGATCGGCATAGCCATAGAAAGCCTGAGCGGCCTGCAGAAACTTATTCAGAACAAAGAGCTCCTTCAATCGGTCTTTGATGGAATTACCGATCTGGTAGTTCTTCTGGACAAGGATCTCAGAATCAAGATGGTAAACAAGGGCTACCTGAAGAAATTTAAAGTCCAGCCGGAAGATGTTATCGATGTGCCCTGCTATGAAGCCCATCCCGGCCTTAAAACCGTCTGTCATAATTGTGGGCTGCACGATGTTATTCAGACCAGGATGCCGAGCATCGGAGAGTCCAGATGTGGATCAGGGGAAATATATCTGGTCCATTTTTATCCCATCTTAAATGATGAGGGCGAGGTGGAAAGCATCATCAGATATGCCCGGGATATAACCGATCAGAAAAAAGTGGAGCACAGAATCCAGCAGACTGAGAAGCTGGTTTCCATGGGTCAGCTGGCCGCCGGAGTGGCCCATGAAATCAACAATCCCCTGGGGGTTATGCTCTGCTATATAGATCTGTTGAAAAGACAGCTGGCTGATTTTCCCCAGGGTTTGAAAGACCTGCATATCATTGAAAAGCAGACCCTCAACTGCAAGCGCATTGTCACTGATCTGCTGCATTTTTCCAGAGGCCAGGAAAGCACAAAGGCACCTGGCTCTCTTAACCGAACCATTGAAGAGGTTGTGCAGATTTTTAAACATCAGTTTAAAATGCAGAAAATCACAGTAGGCCTTGATCTTGATCCGGAAATGCCGGATTTAAATTTTGACGAGAACAGGATGAAGCAGGTATTTGTCAATCTGACTATGAATGCCTGCCAGGCCATGGGTAAAAACGGTGAAATCAGGATCGGATCCAGGTTTGTCCAACAGAAAAACATGGCCCGGGTAACTTTCCGGGATAATGGAGAAGGAATGAAACCCGAAATCAGAAACAGGATATTTGATCCGTTTTTCAGCACCAAAAAAACAGGTGAAAGCACCGGCCTGGGGTTGTCGGTCAGCTACGGGATTATTCAGGATCATGGTGGTGATATATCAGTGCAAAGTGAGCCTGGTAAATGGACCGAATTCACGATTCAGATGTCGGTGTCCGGTCTGATCAAAACTGCGGTTTCCTGAACTCTGCACATGATATTCAGGCAACTTTTTTCGTGTCCCGGCATGCCGCCTAACAGATACGCGGTGAATAGCTGCAATATAAAGATACAAGGACTGGTAGAAACATGAGCGAGTCAACACTGCTTATTATTGACGATGAAAAAGATATGCTTGACGGCTTAAAACGGATTTTGCCCTATGAACTGGAAAATGTGAAAGTCAAGGTTTCTTCCAGTCCGCTTAAGGCCCTGGAGCTGATGAGACACAGTTCATTTGACCTGATTCTTATGGATGTGCGCATGCCTGAAATGGATGGACTGGAACTTCTGGAGCAGGCAAAAAAGCTAGACCCTCAATCGACTATTATAATGATGACTGCCTACGGAAATATTGAAACAGCGGTTCAGTCCATTAAAATGGGGGCCTATGATTTTATAACCAAGCCGTTTGATATACCTGATCTGCTCAGACATATCAGGAAGGGACTTGAAAGAAGCGCTCTGATCAGGGAAAATATGACCCTTAGAAAAGATGTGAGCAGGAAGGTGATATTTGAAGATTTTGTGGGCCAGAGTCCCCCAATGCAAATGCTTTACAGGACCATTCAGTCTCTGGCTGACACTGACTATCCGGTTCTTATCAGGGGAGAATCAGGCACCGGCAAAGAGCTGGTGGCCCGGGCCATCCATTCTTTGAGCAAAAGGAGTTCAAGTACCCTGGTTACAGTAAATTGTCCGGCTATTCCGGAACATCTTCTGGAAAGTGAACTTTTCGGGCATAAAAAGGGTTCTTTTACCGGGGCTTTAAAAGATCACAAGGGTCTTTTTGTGGAAGCAAACAAGTCCAGCCTGCTCCTGGATGAAATAGCGGACATTCCGGTAACCGTTCAGACCAAACTGTTAAGGGCGCTGCAGGAGCAGGAAGTCAGGCCTCTGGGAAGCAGCAGGAATATCCAGGTTGATGTGCGCATCTTGTCCACCACCAATCAGGATCTGGAGCAGAAGATCAGAGACAAAAGTTTCAGGGAGGACCTTTTCTACCGTTTGAATGTGGTCACTGTTTCCACTCCGCCGTTAAGAAATATGCCTGAGGATATTCCCCTGCTTATTCACCATTTCGGCCGCAGGGTTGCTTCTGAGCTGGGCATCAATCCTAAAACCATATCCACGCCGGTTATGGACGCGCTCATGCGCAGGGAATGGCCGGGCAATGTCCGGGAACTGCAGAACTTTATCCGCAGGATGATAATTTTTGCGTCAGCCGAGGAAGTAGACATGGACACTCTGCAGGCAGTTGACAATCAGGCTTATCCTCGCTCCAAAAGTGACTGCTTTCCAGATTCCAGTGGGGCGGAATTGTATTCTGAGGCCAAATCCAGGGTAGTCAATGAGTTTACTGAAAGCTACGTCCGCAAAGTGCTGACCAGAACAAACGGAAATATTTCCCAGGCCGCCAGACTGGCCGGACTGAGCAGGGTTGCTCTGCAAAAGATTACCAGAAGGCTGGAAATTGACACAGATAACTATCGGTAGAGTACAATCCTGCCATCAATGCCCGGCCAATACTTTTAGGTTAGACCTTTTTATTGACTGGCGCTATCCTGGAGCAGCAAGGTGCTTGCCTGCTGCAATATTATGATTCCGGGAGCACCGGAAAGAGCATGTATAATGAATAAAGTTAATAAGAAATTCAATCCGGTTTCAGACGGCGATACTACTTTCAGTGCGGAGTCTGAAGACATCCGCGGGAGGATACTGGTCATTGATGATGATCCGGATTTTGCGTTGATTGTGGAAACCATTCTTGATCAGTCCGGGTACACCGTCTTCAAGGCGGGGGACGGGGCGGAAGGTCTGGATATGATCCCCGGCACAAGGCCCGATCTGATCCTTCTGGATATTGTGCTGCCAGACGGAAGCGGCCTTGATATCTGCCGCAGGATCAAATCAGACCCGGCGTTTTCTGATAGGCGAATTGTTTTTGTTTCCGGAATGAGGGTCAGCCCTGAAGACCAGGCCAGGGGGCTCAGGGCCGGGGCTGACGGATATCTGGTCAAGCCGGTGCATAAAGAGGAACTTCTGGCCCGGGTGGAAGCAATCATGCGTATCGCGCGTACTGAACAGGAGCTTGTCCTGCAGACCCGGGCGGCCGGCGAAGCCAATCAGCAATGGCAGAACACATTTGACGCGGTTCCGGATTTTATCGCCATAATTGACACCCGTCACCGCATCGTCAGGATTAACAAGCCCATGGCAAAGCAGCTGGGCAGTTCTGTGGAGGAGGCCAGGGGCAGGCCTTGTTATGAAGTGGTGCACGGATTATCCGAACCTCCTGCTTTCTGTCCTCATTCCCGGTTACTTCGAACCATCAGGGAAGAGAGCGAAGAGATATTTGAACAGCGTCTGGGCGGCTTTTTTAAGGTCACTACCAGCCCGGTTTTCGATCCCGGGGGTTCGTTGACCGGCTGTGTTCATGTGGCCAGGGATATAAATGCATTCAAAAAAGCCCAGGAAAATCTCAAAGAACAGGCGGTGCGCCTGGAAGCAGTGATGAATGCTCTGGACAGTCTGGTCTATGTCGTAGACATGCAGACTCAAGAGATACTCTTTATGAATGAGTATGGCATCAGGCGTTTTGGTTCAGTAAAGGGTGAAAAGTGCTGGAAAGTACTGCAAAACGGCATGACCGACCCCTGCTCTTTCTGCAGGCAGACCCTGCTGGTGGATAAGGCGGGGAATCCAACAGGAGTCCAGACCTGGGATCAATATGATGAACGTAATAAAAGGTGGTATTATCGCCGCGACAAGGCCATCCCCTGGGAAGACGGAAGAATGGTTCATCTGCAGATTGCCACGGATATTACGGACAAGAAAACAGCAGAGCTGGCCCTGGCTCAAAGTGAAAAAAGGTTCAGGCTGTTATTTGAACAGAATAAGGATGCCATACTCTGGGCTGACAGCCGGGGTTATATAATTAATTGCAATGAGGCCGCAGTCAGGCTGTTTGAATATAAAAAAGAAGAGCTTACCGGCCTGCATCAGACCTGTCTGCACCCTGAAGAGAGTAATGAATATTACAGGAAAATGTTTTCCCGAAACTTAAGCACGGAAAAACTATTTAATGTTGACGCGGAAGTGAAAACCAGGACCGGTAAAATCAGGCAGGTTAACCTGCTCTCAACGCTCATTACTGTTGACGGGGAAGATATTGTTCAAGGCATATTTGTGGATATTACCCAGCGAAAGCAGCTGGAAGAAAAGATTCTGCAAACCAATGAGAAACTGCGCAAAGCCCTGTTGCAGGCCGGACAAGCCACCCGGGCAAAAAGCGCGTTTCTGGCTAATATGAGTCATGAGATCCGCACCCCCATGAACGGGATCATCGGGATGACTTCGTTGCTCAAGGACACAAAGCTTGACCCGGAACAGCAGGGTTATGCCGCGGTCATCCATTCCAGCGGACAGGCTCTGCTTTCTCTGGTGGATGATATCCTGGATATTTCCAAAATCGAGGCCCAGCGTCTGGAGCTGGAAGAAGTAGCCTTTGATCTCAGAGAGGTGATTGATCATACTTTGCGTCTGTTGAAACCTCTGATTCAGGAGAAAGGACTGGAGCTGATCAGTCATTTAGACGGCGGGATACATCCGTTTCTGCGCGGAGATCCGACCCGTCTTCGACAGATACTTCTTAACCTGTTGAACAACGCAGCCAAATTTACCCGGAAGGGGCAGATTGCCGTCAGGGTGAGCCAGGTTAACAGTCAGCAGAAAAAACAGGATGCAGTGCTTATGCGTTTTGAGGTGCAGGACACCGGATCTGGCATTCACCGGGACAAAATGGATCAGTTATTTGTACCTTTTCATCAGCTGGATAGTTCTATCACGCGTAACTTCGGCGGCACAGGACTGGGGTTGTCCATCTGCAAAAGCCTCAGCGAAATGATGGGCGGTGAAATAGGAGTGGAAAGCACTGTGGGACAGGGTTCCACATTCTGGTTTACCGCAAAGTTTATCAGATGTTCAAAGTGCGACCTTCAAATGTCTTCTGAATATGCCGGAAATATCCATAAACGGGAATATCCGGCAGATGCGGACAACAAACAGGGCAAGATACTTCTGGTTGAAGATAATCTTACCAACCAGATGGTAGCCAGGGCTGTTCTGAAGAAACTGGGTTATGATAATGTCAGGACAGCCGGAAACGGTCTTGAAGCGCTGGGCATGCTGGCCCGCTCTTCTTTTGCCCTGGTGCTCATGGATTGCCAGATGCCTGTGCTGGACGGCTTTGAAACCACCAGAAAAATCAGAGAAATGGAAAAACAAAGACAGAATCTTGAGTCCTGCAGGGTGCATTCTGCAAATGGGAAGTCCGGCAAGACAGCGGATGAAGAAATCCTCTCCGGCATGGAAGGTCAAACATCCCCTTGCGGGGCTATCCCTATTGTCGCCATGACCGCACACGCCATGAAGGGCGACAGGGAAAAGTGTATCAATGCGGGAATGAATGATTATCTGACCAAGCCTGTTCAGCCGGGAGAACTGAACCGGATTCTTGAGACCTATCTCGGGGCTGCGCATTCTGACAGAAGTTCCTCAGATCTTTATTTTCAACCCCATTCAGAAACCGGCGAAGACAAAAGCCCTGACGCATCTCCAGATTCAAAAACGCATATTAAGGACGCGCAGATTTTTCAGGAAGAGGATATGCTGGCCAGGCTGGGCAATGACCATGACCTTGTTCTGGAAATTCTGTACCAGTTTCTGGAAGAGGCTCCTGAGCGCGTCAGGCAGCTTAAGCAGGCAGTACAGAAAGAGGATTTACGTAAAATTCACGTGAGCGCACATACCATCAAAGGGCTGGCTGCAAATATTTCAGCTCCGGATCTTGTCCGGGTCGCTCTTGAACTGGAAAAATGCGGCAAAGACAACAATTTTGCAGGAGTTTTGTCGGCAATGCCCCAACTGGAAGAGAAAATGGCCCGGTTAAAGACTTTCCTGGAGCAATATCTGAGTTCTGGACAGTGAGCGCCTTTCTGGCTACCGTTTCTTTTTGTAAAAATTATCGTAACTATTCACCACATACGGAATATGGGTATTCAGCGGCACTGGATTCCGGCTTTCGCCGGAATGACGGAAAAGAGTAACGGCCTGCTTTAACCGTCACCCCGGACCAGATCCGGGGTCCAGGTCTTCTTGTTCCATCTTGGTGAATAGTTACAAATTATCCGGCAATATTTACGATAATATCTAATATGTATTTGTGGCAGTGATGTTTAGAACCTTGTTTTTCCTGTTCATTGTTTTCCTGATTTCAGGCCCGGGTTCAACCTGGGCTCAGACGGGGGAAGGGCTTGATCTGTCTGATTCAGGCCTCCTTTCAGTCCATTCCGATCTGGAGCTTACTCCCCCGGAGATAGAATTCTTAAAAAAACATCCGGTAATCAGAGTCGGCAACGAAGACGACTGGCCTCCCTTTGATTTCAGCCAGCACGGCGAACCCCGGGGATACGCCATTGAGCATCTGGAGCTTCTGGGGGAAAGGCTGGGCATATCCTTTGAGTACCTTAACGGCTATACCTGGGCTGAACTGCTGGAGCTCTTCAAGGACGGCCGGATAGATCTCCTGCCTTCCCTGTGGTATTCCCGGAACAGGGCTGAGTATATGCTTTTTACTGAGCCTTTTCTGGTTTTGCCCTATGTTATTGTTACCCACTCCAATGATTCCAGCATCCAGAATTTTAATGATCTTTACGGAAAAACTGTTGCCGTGGCCAGAGGATATGTGCAGGAAGAGGTTCTGGAGGATCATTATCCCCAGATAAATCGTTACTATGTGGATAATGTCCTGGAAGGACTCAGGGCGGTGAGTTACGGCCAGGCCGACGCCTATATAGGCTATCATGGAAGTGTCTCCTATCTCATGGCTTCCAAATTTCTGTTCGACCTTCAGATTGTGGGAGAAACCAGGGTGCCGGAACTGGGCCCTCAGGGTCTTTATATTGCCGTGCGTCCGGACATGGAGCCTTTGCGGGACATTCTGCAAAAGGCCATGGATTCTCTGCCTGAAGAGGAAAAAATCAGGCTGAGAGACAAATGGATGGCATTAGAGCAGCCTTCAGGCCCCGAATTTACTGAGGAAGAAAGACGCTTTCTGCTGGAAAATCCGGTTTTGAAGGTAGACAACCTGCAATACTGGGCTCCTTTTAATTTTAATGAAGACGGCGCTCCCCGCGGTTTTTCCATAGATTTTATGGAACTTGTTGCAGACCGAACCGGGATAGAGTTTGAATATATCAGCGGACCCACCTGGAATGAATTTATGGTCATGCTTCAGACAGGGGATATTGATATTTTGTGTGATGTGGTCAGAACTGAGCAAAGAGAACAGGAAATAGCCTTTACCAAACCCTACTTTAATATTTTCTCCGGCATAGTGGTTAAAAAGGGAAAGGAAGAAGGCATTACCGAATTAGCCGACCTGGCAGGCAAAAGGATCGCTGTGCCCCAGACTTTTTACTATCAGGAAATCCTGGAAGAGAATTTCCCTGACATCCAGGTTCTGCCTCTCAAAAACTCCCTGCAATGCCTGGAAGCAGTATCCTCGGGCAGGGCAGATGCCGCGTTATCCGAAAAACCTGTGTTTGATTTTCTCATCAACAGACATTTTCTCATGGATCTTACCAGTATTCCGGTTGTCGGGTCGGATACGCTGCGGCGGACCCAGGTTGCCCTGGGGGTAAGAAAAGACAGGCAGGTCCTGCAGAGTATTCTTCAGAAATCCATGGACGCGGTTCCACAGGAAGAAATTGATGATCTGCGCGACAAATGGCTCAGATCCACGGAAACAGAGGAGCAGGCCAGCCTGAGTCTGTCATCGGAAGAAAAGGCATACATTAGTAACCAGAATTCTGTTTCCATGTGTGTTAATCCTTCCTGGCTTCCTTTTGAGGAATTAACAGCCGCAGGAAAGTACAGGGGCATGGTGGCAGGGATTATGACCATGCTTGAAGAAAGGATTGGAATCCCCTTTGAAGTTAAGAGGTCGGAAAACTGGGAAGAGAGCCTGAAGGGTTTTCAGGCCGGAGAATGTCAAATCCTGAGCACGGCCCAGAATTCCGGGCTGGAGCGCGACGATCTGTCTTTAACCAAGCCATATCTGGAATCAATGACTGTTATGGTCACCAGGGATGATTATGCCTATATCCCGGATATGCAATCCCTTACAGGCACTACAGTGGCCATGGTTGAGAATGACCCGGTCCTGACATATATCCGGACAAATTATCCTGAGCTGGACATTGTGACCTTCAGCAGCCTGGATAGAGTTTTAATGAGTGTTTCCAAAAATGAAAACCAGGTAGCAATCGGGAATATGCACCGGGTCAGTTCAAAAATCCATGATTTGAGTCTGTACGATTTAAAAATCGCCGGACAAACCCCTTATAAGGAGTTTTTCAGGGCAGGGGTAGATCCGGACCAGCCTCTGCTGAGAAGCATAATGGACAAGGCCATAGACGATCTTACGGCCCAGGAGATAAACAGCATTGTCAGGCAATGGATTTCCATCAGATATGAACAGCCCGCCGATTATACCCTGGTCTGGCAGATTGGTCTGGGAGCTGCTTTTCTGATTTTACTTTTCATGTACTGGAACAGGAAGTTGTTCATGCTGAACCAGGAGATTGCCCGGGCTCATGAAGATCTTGAAGTGAAGACCAAAGAGCTGGAAAGGTTGTCAACCACGGACAGTCTGACCGGGGCGTTCAACCGGATGAAGATTGAA
>JAWOGL010000192.1:0-6983 GCA_046496945.1 Desulfonatronovibrio sp. | reverse complement strand
CTTGCCAGGAGGAAAGGATGCCATTGCCTGGCGGCGAGGCAGAATATTGTACTGCAGGTAGCTGACAGCTTTTCCGCGGGCATGTCACCCGCGGAAAAATATCCTGTGTCTGTCTTTTTAATCTGGCTTATTGTCTGTGGCAAATAATTCTTTATCAGGTAAGGCTGAGGTTAACCAAAAATTGTTCAACGATTTGAATTTATTAATCATACAGATTAAAATATGTAAAACATAACTGGTTTCCACCCGGAAAGTCTTTGTTGCAGGATGCTGAAACCGACGGTTTTTCTTTCCGGAAACGGGGAAAAGAACCGTTTCCGGGTGAGAACTGATTGGAGATTTCATTATGAATCAGGAAGTAGTAATCCTCATTGCCGAAGACGACGAGGGACACGCCGGATTGATCCGGAAGAATCTGCTCAGAGCGGGCATTGTAAATAAAATACTGCATTTCAGGGATGGTCAGCAAATACTTGATTTCCTGCTGCGGACCGGCCAGGGCCCTAAACGTGAAATACACGGGTCTTATGTTCTGCTGCTTGATATTCGCATGCCTAAGCTGGACGGTGCACAGGTGCTGGCGCTGGTAAAGGCTGATCCTGAACTGCGCAAAATCCCCGCAATCATGATAACCACCACGGACGACCCCAGGGAAGTGGACAGATGCCACGCCCTGGGATGCAATAATTATATTACCAAACCCATTGAATATGAAAATTTTGTACAGGCCATAAGACAACTGGGGCTATTCTTGAGCGTAGTCCAGGTTCCAACATTAAATGGAGACAGCTGAGACATGGAAAGCAGCAAAAAAAAGTATAAATCCGCAGCAGCCTTTCCTTCAAGACCGGTGCTCATCGTGGACGATGATGAAGGACTTAGAAATTTGCTGGAAAAGAAATTAAAAAGGGCGGGATTCCAGGCATCAGGGGTCTCCACCGGCGCGCAGGCTCTTGAAAATATCCAGAAAAATCCAGGCCTGGTTCTTCTTCTGGATCAAAACTTACCTGACCTCCAGGGAAGCGATTTAATTGCCTGTCTGGAAAAGCAAGATCTGAAAATTCCTTTCGTAGTCATGACCGGACACGGAGATGAGTCTCTGGCTGTGGAAATGATGAAGCTCGGGGCTGATGACTATCTGCTCAAGGATTTCAACCTGACCGATCTTTTGCCAGGGGTTTTGGAGCGTCTTTTCCGCAAGCTGCACACAGAAGAACGTCTTCAGGCGGCAGAGAAAGCCCTGCGCGAAAGCGAAAAAAAATACCGGGAGCTTGTGGAGTGTTCCAACAGTATTATTCTGCAGATGGATCAAAATGGCCGCCTCCTCTATTTTAATAACTACGCTGAAAAATTTTTTGGTTTCTCCAGGGATGAATTACTGGGCAAAAATGCCGCAGGCACAATTGTGCCGTATAAAGACAGCCAGGACAGGGACTTAAAGGCCATGCTCCGGGATATACATCTTTATCCGGACCAGTACGCAGCCAATGAAAACGAAAACATGCTCAAGGACGGAAGCCGGGTCTGGATTTCGTGGAGCAACCAGGTACTCACAAACGACAGCGGCCAGGTGGAGATCTTATGTATCGGCCATGACATCACCGCAAAAAAACAGGCTGAAATGGCCCTGGTTCAGGCCAAGAAGCAGGCTGAAGCAGCCAGCAGAGCCAAGTCGGAATTCCTGGCCAATATGAGCCATGAGATACGCACCCCCCTGAACGGCATCATGGGCATGATGCAGCTTTTGCAGAAGACGACTGAACTGGATGCTGACCAGAAGCATATGGTCGACTTGACCCTGTCATCAGCCGGCCGCCTGACCCGGCTTTTGTCCGACATTCTGGATCTGTCCAGAGTAGAGGCCGGAAAAATAACCATTCATGAAGAAAACTTCAGCACCCGGGAGATTGCGGATTCAGTGGTTGACCTGTTCAAAGTATCAACCGGAGACAAGGACGTCATCCTGGAATATACCATGGACCCGGATTTGCCGGAAACAGTCACAGGTGATCCGGCCCGAATTCGACAGATACTTTTCAACCTGGTGGGCAATGCCCTCAAGTATACTGAGCAGGGAAAAGTGAGCCTGAATATGATGCGGGTTCCTCCGGGCAAAGATGAAAATATCCGCATACTTTTTACCATTTCCGATACCGGCATAGGAATTCCCGAAGACAAACTGGAAACCCTGTTCCAGCCCTTTGTCCAGGTAGACGGCACTTATACCCGGAAATATCAGGGAGCAGGCCTTGGCCTGGCTATTGTCCGTCGTCTGGTGGAACTGATGGGCGGCAATATCAGCATTGAAAGTACCTATGGCAAGGGAACCGCGGCATACGTGGTCCTGCCTTTCAAGCTGCCCGGAGAAGAAGCCCTGTCAGCGAATCAGCCGCCCGCCCAGGAGTGCGGGACCAGACAGGGCCTGCGCATTCTTATGGCGGAAGATGATATTTCCAATCAGTATCCTCTTCAAAGACTTTTGGCCAAAATGGGACATGAGGTGACTATTGCTGAAAATGGACAACAGGTTATAGACTTGCTTGATAAGAAGGACTTTGACTGCGTTCTCATGGATATACAGATGCCGGTCATGGATGGAGTCGAGGCCGCGAAAGAGATAAGAAGGCTGGAGGCTGAAGATTCTGTGCTGAAAGAAAAAAATAATCATTCCAGAATTCCCATAATCGCCCTGACCGCTTATGCCATGGACGGAGACAGGGAAAAATTTCTTGAGGCCGGCATGGACGACTATCTGGCCAAGCCCGTGCAGATAAGCGATCTGGAACTGCTGCTTAAGAAGTACGCAAAAAGCTTTATAGATTGATAGATTGATATAATATGAATGTACCCTATCCTGATCAGATGAAAAAATTTCAAGAGGCATTTGACAAATACCTGGATGCCTACATGAACAAGCGCGACCTGTCATTGCTGAAAGAAATGCTGACAGAGGATTTTTGCGGGTGCGGAACCGGACTGGATGAAACATTTTATGACATGCAGGCCGGGCTCAGAATATTTCACAGGGATATTGCCTCGGCACCCGATACCTTGCGCTGCAAAATACATAAACAGGATATAAAGATTCTGGACCGGTATAACGCCCTGGCTGTCTGCGAACTTGATCTGGAAACAAATATTCTGAACCAGAAGCTCAGGCTGAACAATCTGCGCATGATGATGGCTCTGCATGAAGAAAAAGGCATCGTCAAAATAGCCGGGATGCACATTTCTTTTCCCAGCCAGGCCCATGATGAAGATGAATCCTATCCACTGAAAGAACTGGAAGAACGCAATGAGCTGCTAAACCGGAGGGTCCAGGAGCAGACCAGGGAACTTTCAGAGAAACAAAAACAATTGGAGATGTTTTTTTCTCAGTCCATTGACGGCTTCTTTTTTATGATGCTTGACAAGCCGGTAGCCTGGGATGATTCCGTGAACAAGCAGGAAGTGGTTGATTATGTCCTTACGCATCAGCGAATAACCAAGGTCAACCAGGCAATGCTTGATCAATACGGGGCCACGGAAGAAAATTTCCTGGGCCTGACCTCTGCGGACCTTTTTGCCCACGACCCGGAGCATGGACGCCAAATCATTAAAGGACTGCTGGATAAAGGGCGCTGGCATGTGGAAACCCGGGAACGTCGCATGGACGGCACCCCGATCATCATTGATGGTGACTACATCTGTCTTTATGATGAACAGGGCCGGTTTACCGGCCATTTCGGGGTTCAAAAAGACATTACCAAACGAAAACAGGCGGAACAGGAAATCAGGAATATCAATCAACAGCTTCAGCGGGCTAACTCTGACAAGGACAAACTCTTTTCCATTATTGCCCATGACCTTAAATCCCCCCTGTCCAGCCTGTTGTCCGCAACAGAGATGCTGGCCGACCAGACGGAAAAATTTTCTGAAAAGGAAATTCGTCTTCTTTCCACGGAACTGCACAAAAACGTAAAGAACACCTTCGCCCTTCTGGAAGACCTGCTTCAATGGGCGCGAATGAGCCAGGGAGGCATTGATTACGCACCAAAGCCATGCAGGGTATCTGAACTGGTCAGGACAGGCCTTTCTACAGTGCAGAATATGGCCGGGCGCAAAGAAGTCACTATCCGCAGAGAAATTCCTCAAGACCTTACCGTCCTGGTCGACCAGCCCATGATCAACACGGTTATCCGCAATATCCTTTTTAACGCGGTCAAGTTCTCTCACCGCAACAGCGAGATTGTCGTTACTGCGAGGCAGGAAGCCCGGACAGTCACCATAGCTGTCCAGGATCACGGCAAAGGCATGGATGAGGAGGTATTGACTTCTGTTTTTGCCATGGAAAGGGAAAAACAGCAGCTGGGTACTGAAAACGAAAAAGGGTCCGGCCTGGGGCTGGTTTTATGCCGGCAGTTTATTGAACACCACGGCGGAGAAATCCGGCTGGAAAGCGAGCCGGGACAAGGAACAACAGTGTACTTTACTTTACCGGCTGGATCATAGCAGACTTTTAAAATTCTCCCGGTTGCAGGCTCACTGCAAAAATGCAAACCCTTACCAGCCTGTTAAAACATAATATTCAGCATGAAAAGCGATACTGCCAGAAATATAATAGTCATCACTATGCCGGCGCGCATGAAATCAGAGTTCCTGTATCCGCCCGGTCCCATAATCAGGGCATTGACCTGGTGAGTGGGGATAATAAATGAATTGGATGTGCTGATGGCCACAGTCATGGCAAACATTGCCGGATCCGCTCCGGAAAGAATTGCTATATTGATGGCCAGAGGAACCAGCAGAACAGTTGCTCCTACATTAGACATGAGTAAGGTGAACACGGTTGCCAGAACCGCAACTGCACCCTGGAGAACAAGGTAATGGACATCCCCCAGAAAATTTACTGTCTGCAGAGCTATCCACTGGGCAGTACCTGTTGTTTCCATGGCCAGCCCCAGCGGAATAAGGCTTGCCAGCAGAAAAACAGACTGCCAGCTGACGGATTTATAGGCTTCATCCATACTCAGAACTCCTGCAACAACCATGGCAATGGCTCCGCTCATCAGGGGTATAGACAGTGTGAGATCAGTAAAAATAACCAGTCCAAAGGTAACAGCAGAAATAATTACTGCATGGGGAAGTTTTTCACTTAAAATAATCTCGTGAGGAAAATCAGTTGAAATGACTACAAAATCTGGATTTTTTTCCATCTCCACCAGGTCTTCCCAAAGACTGTGCAGAACCAGAGTATCACCGGAGCGGAGAGGAAGGTCGCGAAGGTCCTCCCGGATGACTTTTCCTCCGCGGTTAATTGCCAGCACGCTTGTTCCAAAGCTCTTGCGCATCCTGATATCCTGGAGAGTCTTACCGATCATATGCGAACTGGGAGGGATGACGATTTCTGATATGCCGGCAGTAGCTGGTGAAAGGACCTCGGCAAAATTTTTCAGCATGCCGCGACATTGAAGTTCACCTTCCTTACAGACCGACTTAATATCTTTCCTGCTGCCCAATAAAGCCAGCACAGCGCCCTTCTCAATCACAACATCCAGAGCAGGGGAAATACGCATGTCTCTTCTCTGATAAAGTCCTATCACAGCTGCTCTTTGATGAAACAAATTTTCCAGATCCGCCAGAGTCTTGCCTGCCACCTGGCTGTTATAATCAACAAATACCTCGAATATTTCTCCTTCAATGCCGTAGAGGCTGCGAAAATACTCAACCGTAGACAGGTCTTGACCCCCTATCTTTTTTTTGTCCGGAAGAACAAAGCGCCCGAAGAGCATAAAATAGACAATCCCGCATAAAATAAGGACAAGCCCTATGGGGGTAACGTCAAACATGTTAAAGGTCCTGATGGTATCAACGTCATCAGGCAGGATTTCATTGGCGGTGCGGATAAGATCATTCAAAAGGATGAGAGGGCTGGAGCCAATCAGAGTAAGGGTTCCTCCCAATATGGCACAGAAGCCCATGGGCATGAGCATCCTGGATACTGGAATGCCGGTGCGCAGAGAAATACGCTTGATTACAGACATGAAAAGAGCGGCTGCGCCGATATTCTGCATGAACCCGGAAACAATTCCCACGGTTCCGGATATTACAGGTATTATGCGTTTTTCTGTACTTCCCCCGATTTTCAACATTGAAGAAGCCAGTTTATTCATCAAACCTGTTTTATCCAGTGATTTGCCCAGTATGATAACCGCAATAATGGAAATTACCGCGTTGCTTGCAAAACCGCTGAAGATTTTATCTCCTGGAACCAGCACCGGAGCTCCGGGAATCAGGCTGATCATCCCCAGAAGCATCATAATCATGACCGCTGCAACATCGACTCTGACCAGTTCGGAAATAAACAGAAAAATGGTAAGGCCGAGTATGCCAAGAACCCAAACCATTTCTGATGTTAATTGTAAAGACTCATTCATATGTTTAATAATTGGTATCTATTCATCATATATTATGATCAGTCACTGAATTTAAGATTTACTTCAAAAGACTGTAGCCTGTCCGGATTCAAAAAAACTCCATATCTCCTTACTGCTCATCACCATCCAGCAACTTTCTTATCCTGACCAGAAGTTCCTTTGTCTGGTAAGGCTTGGATAAAAAACCCTTTGCCCCGAGTTCTGACGCTTCCTTGTTGTGACCCATGGCTGAATAACCGCTGGCAACCAGAACTTTGACCGATGGATCTATAGAGAGCATCTGCCTGGTGCACTCTCTACCGCCCATGCCGGGCATGTTCAAGTCCATAATAACCAAATCGATTTGCTGGGGATTTTCCTTAAAAATTTCCAGAGCTTTTTCTCCGCTTGCAGCACTCATCACCCGATATCCCGAATCTTCAAGCACTTCACTGGATAAATCCCTGATATCATCATAGTCATCCACCATCAGGATGGTTTCCGTACCTTCCAGGGAAACATTATTCTGCGGTGCTTTCTCAGCTTTAACTGCATCAATCTGGTCTGTTGCGGGCAAGTATATCTTAA
>JAWOGL010000141.1:0-5801 GCA_046496945.1 Desulfonatronovibrio sp. | reverse complement strand
CAATCTGCAGGCTTTCCTGGGCCCTGGCAGGCTGTATGATCAATGCCGCGAGAAAAGTCAGAAAGACAGCGCTTGAAAGTAATTTGCAAATGTTTTTCATATTGCCTTTTTCTTTGATTGCAGGGCTAAGCCCTCTGTGAATTTAAAATGATTGAACATTCAATCTTTAACTTTACACCAGATCATTGAGGTTAAAGTCAATAATCAAGGTCCGGATTTTAGTTGAAGGAGGTTCGGGTAGTTTTCCGGTGTCTTCAACAGCCCTCAGGGCGGAGTGATCAAAATCTTCCCGGCCGGAAGTCTTAAGGATCCTGGTGCTGGTTATTCTCCCGGTGGAATCGATTTTAACCTCAACCCGGACAACCAGATTGCCGGTGCCGCCTATTCTGGCAAACCTCCAGTTTTTTTTTATGTGTTCTTTGGCTATTGCCGCGTAAACTTCAAGCAGGCCGGCTTTTTTCTGGGCAGGCCGGCCTTTGTTTGATTCTTCTACATTTTTTCTAAGAGCGGCCAGTTCCTGGGCCAGACGTTCTTCAGAAGTTGGAGTTTTTTTTGGAGGTGATTCCCGCTTGGGCTCTGGTTCCGGCTCTGGTTCCTGTTCAGGTTCCGGCTTGGGCTCTGGTTTGGGTTCTGGTGGGGGGTCAGGCTTTGGCCGTGGTTCTTCCGGAATCTGCACTTCTGGTTTTTCAGGTTCAGGTACGGGTTCGGGTTCAGGCGGTGATGGCGGCGCTGGTGGTTCTGGCGCCTGGACCTGCTCTGGTTCGGGTTCGGCCATGTAAACCAGTTCCACCATGTGTATGTCCTTATCCAGATCAATGGGCGTTTCCCTGCTTAGTCCTGTAAAAGTTGTAAAGAAAATGATCAGGAGCAGATGCAGAAAAAGAGACGCCATAAATGCGGTAAACTGCATGACGTCAGTCCTCCTCTGTCTGGGCCACCACTCCAAGTCTGTCTATCCCAGCTTCCTTTACCCTGGACATTACTTTTACCACCAGTCCGTAGGGCACAACTTCATCAGCTCTGAGAAAGACCAGATTGTCCTGGTCCCGGGTGATTCTTCGCAGATGTCCGGTCAGTTCTTCCAGCTGGACTTCATAATCTTCAATGGTGATATTGCTGTCCCGGTCAATGGTTATGACCAGATTTTCGTGGTCATGGGGAAGAGTTTCCACGGTAGTGGTCTGAGGCAGGTCTACTTCAATGCCCTGGGTCAGCATTGGGGCGGTGACCATAAATATGATCAGCAGAACCAGCATCACGTCCACAATGGGAGTGACATTGGTCTGAGTAATAAAACCTTTTCCTAAGGGATCAAAATCCACAATTATCTTCCTATTTTTCCATCCACGGGAGTTCGCGCTGGGCCCTGTTCAGAAAAGAACCGGCAAAATCGATCAGGCAGGACTGGATGTTATTTAATCGTTCCCACAAAATATTATAAAAGATTGTGGCCGGAATAGCCACCACCAGGCCGAAGGCAGTGGTAACCAGCGCTTCTGATATGCCCGGGGCCACCGTGGCCAGGGTGGCTCCCTGCTGAACTCCAATGGAATGAAATGAGTTCATTATCCCCCACACCGTTCCCAGAAGACCGATGAGAAGAGATGAATTGGCGCAGATTGCCAGGAAAGGCAGAGAAGAAGACAGGTTTTTCAAGTGAGAGCTGACGCCCTGCCTGAGCACTCTGCGGACATTATCCTCGGCAATCCTGAATTTGACGCTGGCGGAAAGCTGGCTTTTTTCCAGTTTCTGGATCTCTTTAAGAGCGGCCAGGCCGATAACATAAAGAGGTGACTGAGCGCTTTGTCTTGATGCTTTCATGGCTTCAGCCAGATCCGCTGCATGTTCAAAATTTTCAACCTGGTCCCGGATCAGAGACTGAAAGCGTTTGTAGGTGATGAATTTGTAAATGATTATGGTCCAGCTGGACAGAGACATGGCCAGCAGAACCAGCATTATTATCTGAATAAGCAGCGAAGACTGGAGTATCATGGACCAGATTCCCTGCTCAGGGGTAAAAATATTCATATGAGGCAGCCTTTTATGGAAATATGTGAACTGGTTGGAGTTCAATGTTTAAAAATGAGGTAACTATTCACCACAATTTATGATTTATCTCAAAAGACTGGAGCCTGTCCGGTTTTCTAGTACCAGCAAATTCCTTGTCGCGGCTTAAGTTAGGCAAAACCATTTTGTTTTTGGTTTAACCAAACAGGTGTTGGTGTTGCCTGAGTTAAGCCGTCGCCGGTCAAACACCGCCGGCATTCAAAGCCCGGACAGACTTGAGTCTTTTTTGGTTTAAGTCCTAAAATATTGCGTAATTAAAAGAGTATCACAAAATAAGCAGTTAAAGGCTGTTTAATTCATCCTCAATGCGCGGTAAAGCCATTTCTGCGGGCATATCCAGTTTTAAATCGGATAATCCGTCATAAGCCGTGGAACCAAGGTTGATTTCAATTACCTGTCCGCCACGCTGTTTAATCAGTTGTGGAAACACATTTGCCGGGGCTACCTCTCCTGAAGTGCCGATTATCAGGACAAGGTCAGCCTGGTCAGCCAGTTCCTGGGTGCGCAGCAGGGCCGCTGAAGGAATCTGTTCTCCAAAAAAGATTACAGTTGGTCTGATAATGCCCTGGCACGCGTTGCAAAGCCAGGGGATATCTTTTTGAGTTAAAGCCAGAGCCTGGGAAGAAGGGTATTCCCTGCCGCATTGGTTGCAGAAAAAATGTCCGCATCCTCCATGAAATTCAATCACCTCAACAGAGCCTGCGGCCTGATGCAGGTTGTCAATATTCTGCGTAATAACGGATTTAATTAATTTTTTTTGTTCGAGTCCGGCCAGGGTCAGATGGGCCGGGTTGGGGCGGGCTGTTGAAAACATGTTCACCGCTTCCAGCAGGAACTCCCATACTCCGGCAGGATTATTGTCCAGAGCCCATTGAGAACAGACAGACTGAGGATCGAATCTGGACCACAGCCCCCCCGGACTTCTAAAGTCCGGAATGCCGCTTGGTACTGAAATGCCCGCGCCGGTCATGGCTACGGCAAAAGAGGATTTTTTAAGCGCACCTGCGGCTGCGGCGCACAGACTGGCCTGGTTATTGTTCATTTTTTTAGCTGACTGATTTTTTTGGTTTAATTCGTGCGTAAATCCTGCTTTCCAATGCCTGTAAACTTCATGTCCGGGTTTAACAGCGTGAAAAAGTCCCTCAACTTCTTATGCCGGCCAGGATATTCAGGGAATTCTGTTCAGCCTGGATATATTCCTGTTCACTCATTCCCGCGCCCAGAGCTACGCTTTTGCGAAAATCCTGGTCCACAAGATCTCCCGGCGCATGAGCGTCATTATTGATAACCAGAGGGGCACTGTATTGCCTGGCCAGCTTAAGCACGTGGCCATTGGTCAGGCTATGGCCTTTTCTGGTGGTTATCTCCAGATGTATATTTTTTTCAGCTGCCAGGGCGGCGTCCTGGTCAGTGATGAGGCCCGGGTGAGCCAGGATGTCCACCCCGGCCATGATAGCGGCGTGGTTTGTGCCGGCTGCCACCGGCTCGACTATGGTTTCACCATGCACCAGAACAATCTGTGCTCCCAGACTTCTTGCCTTTTTAACCAGATCCGGGATGAGAGGAGGGGGAACATGAGTCAGTTCAACCCCGGCCAGAAGTTCAATGTCCAGGTAAAGGGAGTAGTCATGCACCATTTTAAGTACGCTTTTGACGGTGTGATCAATGTTGGAATGATCCACATGATCAGTAAAAGCCACTGCCTTATAACCGGCCTTTCTGGCTCTTCTGGCGAGTTCGGCCGGGATAAGCTCACCGTCGCTGTAAACTGTATGCATATGCAGGTCTATCAATGCGTTACTCCTGTGAGTTTATGGGGCTGGAAAAAGAAGGCTTCCACATCCTGAGGGCACCAAAGCCCGCAGGCCGGAAGTACTGCAGGTGAAAATATTCAGAGAACAGTTGTCCCAATATGGAAATTAATTACTGATATTAGAGAGACGCCCGGTTCAGTTGTACAATGCTACATTTTATATCCAGTGTCATCCACGCGGTATTTCTCCAGGATTTCCGTCCATTTCTGGTTCTCCTCGTCTGTTAAGACCACCTGGTAATCACCTTCCTGTTCCTGCATGATTTTTTCCAGTATTTCCTTGTTGACCAGGATGGGCACTTTAGCCCGGACTGCCATGGCAATGGCGTCTGATGGCCGGCTGTCGATCCGCAGTTCCTTGTCTCCCTGATGCAGAGCCAGGATGGCATAATAGGTTGAATCCTTTATCTCGCTGACCTCTACATGAATGAGTTCCGCCCCGAGCTTGTCAAGGGTATCCAGAAAAAGATCATGGGTCATGGGTCTGGGCATGGTCATGCCTTTGAGGGGCATGGAGATGGCCATGGCCTCCAGAGCTCCAATCCATATGGGCAGAATATATTTGTCCTCACTATCCTTGAGGATTACCAGGGGCATATTTGTTTTTTCGTCTATAGCCAGGCCGAATATTTCCATTTTTATCATCATTTGGTCACCTCTCCTTCCAGGGAATGTTTTTTGGACCGGGTGAAATGAACCTGGAAAATCCTGCCGGTAAAATCTTCGACAGTATTAAAATCAATGTTTACAACCCGGCCCCCGGAATCCCTGCCTTTCCAGGACCAGGTTCCGTTTTTCTGCCTTTTACTGGGGCTTTCAATAAGCACCTGGTCAATGGTTCCGATTTTAGCGGCCAGTCTTTTAGCGGTCCACTCTTCCTGTAATTTCTGCAGAACGTCCAGCCTGAAGGATTTGACTTCATCCGAGATCTTCGAGTTCATAAGGGTGGAACGCACACCAGGACGATCAGAATATTTAAATGAAAAGCTGGAATCAAATCCCACTAAATTCATAATATCCAGGGTTTCCTGAAAATCAGCCTCAGTCTCGCCGGGAAAGCCTACTATAAGATCAGTGGTCAGGGCTATGTCAGGACATACCTTTCTTAACCTTTTTACCAGCTCCAGATACTTTTCCCGGGTATACCGGCGTCCCATACTCTTGAGTATTCTGTTGGAACCGGACTGCAGGGGCAGATGAAGATGCGGACAAAGCGTTTTGAGATCTCCAAAGGCATCAATGACTTCCGTGCTCATGTCCTTGGGATGGGAAGTGGTGAAACGAAGCCGCTTTAATCCGGGCAACGCATCTATTTTTTTTAACAATTCAGCAAAAGAGATGTCCTGGCCGGGGTTGTCCAGACCGTAACTGTTCACGTTTTGACCCAGTAAAGTAATTTCTTTAACTCCAAGTTCAATCAGCTCCCGGCATTCCTGGATAATATCCGGCGAAAAACGCGATTTCTGCCTTCCTCTGGTATAAGGCACTACGCAGTAAGCGCAAAAATTGTCACAACCCTGCATTATATTTACAAAAGCCTGGGGTGGCACTTTATCCGGCCAGTTTTCCTGTTTTTCCGGGTAATGATCCTGGAAGTCCAAAAGGCTTATTTTCAGGTTCTGGTTCTGCTCAAGCCGGTGCAGGGCTTCGGGAACCATGGCCAGCCCGTCAGGGCCGAAAACCAGCCGGACAAAGGGAAAACGCTCAAAAAAACCTTTTCCTACCTGCTGGGCAACACAGCCGCCAACGCAGGTGAATACCCATGGTTTTTTTTCATGGAAGTCTTTGAGTCTCCCCAGCAGGCTGTAAACCTTCTGCTCAGGTTTTTCCCGGACACTGCAGGTATTGACGATAAAGAGATCTGCTTCATCCTCGTTATATGTCTGATCAAAACCCTGCGCGTTCAGGCTGCGCTCAAGCC
>JAWOGL010000042.1:0-10841 GCA_046496945.1 Desulfonatronovibrio sp. | reverse complement strand
GACTGTGCTGCGGAAAAATATTACCCCAGCATACAACTTTTAACAGATCGTAGAGTCTATGCAACCGGGGTTTCCGGATGGAAACTAAATCAGGTACAATCCAGATTTGTTTTCTGTTGCTGCAAACTTCCAGAATGAGCCAGTAAATCAAGACCATTAATTAATTCAAGTAGCCCAAAGGCTGTCCCTGTCCATTAATTAATTCAAGTAGCCCAAAGGCTGTCCCTGTCCATCAGGGCTGGTCAAACAAGCAGCAATGGCGAAATCAAATCAGAATCCAGGCTTTATCTGAAAGCAGAAAAATGTGGTGAACAGATACCAGCTCTTTTGATAAAAGCAAAAAACATCCAGGTTCCTCAAGTAATCCCCGGCTTGTGTAAAAAATCGCCGGAAGTCTTTGTTGCTGATCCCGGAGTGACTTTCAACCATGGCGACTCTTCTACAACTTAATCATCAGAAAGATCATATGATATGTAATTTATCCCGCCAATGGTGATATGTCTTATGTTTGAGGCAAACCTTCCCAGAAGCAGAAGTCCGATCTGATCCGGATCAATTGTTCCGGAATCTGTCTGCAGATCTTCAACTTCATGATCAAGATCTCTGGTTGCTGATGAGTCGATAAACTCTACCTGTAAGTTTGCGTTTTCTTTGCGAATATTTATTTGCAAAGAAGGGGAAGTGAATTTTTTTGAAGTGCATAAATGCGTGAAAAGCTCTTCAGCAGTCAGATGAAGTTTTTGCAGCTGATAGGAGGGTATTCTCCGGGCTGCAGCATATTCATTGATAAAGCTCTGTAGTTTATCGATTTGTTCCAGTCTGCGCTCAAGGATTAGTTTTGCCTGTCCTGCGGGTTTAAGGTTGAAGAGCATACTCAAGAAAATTGCTGTCAAGCCGCCTACAGCCATTCCGTTGCCAAACAGGGGGGCAAGGTAATCCGGAATCAAGTGAGGGAAAAAGAGCTCATTTTGGAATGAGTAACCGACCCAAAAGGAGACCCCGATAACAATGCCGCTTTCATAGCTCAGTCCCTGGGACGCGGCCAGTTTAATTCCAGTGACGAAAAGCATGGCCAGAAGTAAAAAGAGAAACACGCCTACAACCGGAGAAGGTATAGACGCAATAAATGAGGCAACTTTGGGAGAAAAGGCCAGAAGAAAAAGGAACAGAGCCGAATAATATCCCACCCGGCGGGCTGAAACACCAGTAAGCTCCACAGCTGAAATGGCGTTGGAGTAGGTGGTGTTGGGCAGGGTTCCCAGGGCTCCGGCAACAGCATTGGCAATGCCGTCAGCATAGATGGCGCCCTGAACGCGTTCATACTTTATTTTTCTGAAGTTTCTTTCAGAGATGTGCTGGATGGCCATGGAATCACCCAAGGTCTCTACAGCACCTACAATGGTGACCAGGGCAAAGGCCAGATAGATGGACAGAAATTCAGGGGTGAATTCAAGGTAAAACCCGGGCCAGCTGCCCTGAGGAAGACCGATCCACCTGGACTGGGCTACCTGGGAAAAATCGGTTATCCCAAGAAGCATAGCCAGAAGGGTGCCTCCAAATATGCCTATGATCAGGCTCCATAAACGAAGGGTCTTGTTTCCGAAAATGGCTATGACTAGAACAAAAGCCAGGGTCCCTGCAGAAACCAGCATGCAGTCTGTATCACGGCCTGCTTCACCTGGCTGCCCGGCCATGAGCTCCAGGGCAATGCCCAGGATACTGACCACTATAAGCATGATTACCACGCCGCCAACTACAGGGGTGATAATTCTGCGCAAAGGACCAAGAAAAAAACCGAACAGGATTTGCAAAGGCGCGGATAACACGGCCATTGTGGCAACAAGGGCCATGCCGCCTACCTGGGCTGCAGACAGGGCGCAGGCAATGAAAGTACCTGATGTGCCGATGAAAAGAAGATAGCCGGAACCCACAACACCGAATCTTCGAACCTGGATAAAGGTGCCGATAGCACTGGCAACAAGGGAGGCGAAAATTATCCAGGAGTATTGATCAGGATCTATTCCGGCCATTCTGGCAACCACAATGGGTGTAACTGTGATGGGCCCGACAATGAGCAGAACCATTTGCAGCCCCATCAGGGCGCTTATCCATTGCGGCGGCTGTTCATCAACAGCATAAAGGAGATGTCCGGCTGAGCCTTGTCCTGTTTTGTTTTTTTTAAAAAAAGGTTTGTGATCGGTTGACATAGAGGGGCTGTTTAACTTGATTCAACTGAATAAACAATAGTCAATCAGGATGCAGGGCTTTTGGAAGAGCAAAAAAAATTGAACTATTCACCATAGCCGGCGATCAGTCCCTAGTTCATGTTTCTGTTGATACGAACTCTCTGTCGCGGCTTAGGTAAGGCAAAACAATTTTATTTGTGGTTTAACCAAACAAGACCTGGTTTTGTCTAACGGAGCCGTCGCCGTCTGTCTTATTTAGCCGGCAACAGAACTGATTACTAAGCGTTATTGAACCGGAATCAGGTAATCCCGGGTGGATTGAACCGATTGGACGCCCACTGTGGAACCAGGCCAGATTACAAATTCGCTGAGCCCGGTGTCGCACCCCTGCCCGCGATACCAGTCGCAGGTATATCCCAGACGAGTCCAGGGATAAGGATGATTTCCCCCATAGCTGGAGGCCTGGTTGGCCTCGAACCACTGTCTGTATTCCGGAGACAGTTCCTGGAAGCTGGACAAGGGAAAATCCAGCTCGCAAACCGTGTCCGTAATTTCCGGGTCCGGACAGGGGCGGGCCAGGTCACCGGGATTGACCCAGACTTCGACAAACCTGGTGTTCTCAGTATTCAGGGGCATGCCCAGGAGCTGTTCAACCCTGCGCTGCAGCATTGCCTCGCTGGAAGAAGGCTCGGGCGCGAAAAAGTTCTGAATTTCCGGAACTGCGGTCACCCACAACCGCAACCAGTCAGGCAGGATGTAGTCCTGGCCTACGGAGTTATCATAGTAATCGCCATCCACCCAGGAAACCATCAGCACCCGCGACGTCCCTGGTTCTCCTTCCCAGATCAGGTCGGGGTTGTACCCGGTTATGGGCGTCAGCGTGGTCACGATTTCTCCGGGCTCAGCTACAACAGCATCAGCCACGGCCCGCTGATATCCGGCTTGAAGATCGCCGCCATCCCCTGAACCGTCAGATGATCCGCCGCCACAGGCGGTGGCCAGACAAAGAATCAATGCGAAAAGAAAAGCGAAACGTATCCCATTGCCTGAGTCAAAGATTTTGGGTGCCATGGTTGCCACTCCCGTGTGTTCCTGGTTTTCCGGCAAAAAGTGTTCAGACTTTCCAGCCCGCACTTTATCATATATTCAGCCCATACCGGACAAAATCCTGGCCTGCAACATCTTCATGACCAGTTCGTTCAGGGCGATTCATGCACCGGAACCTGCAGGGGCGTTAATAACATTGATGCCATGAATATGACTGCTAATGATTATATGTATGGACATTTAATCTTCAGGGCAGTAATATTAATATGTACGTAATTATTCACCATAGGCAGCGGCCAGCCCTGGTTCATATTTCTGTTGATACGAACTCCCTGTCACGGCGACGGAAATATTAATTTTTTAAATAGGAGGTTTTTATGTCCAGATTAAAATTTACTGGTTTGCTGGTTGTTTTCTTTGTATTTCTTGCGTGTCCTGGTTTTGCTGGTGACCTTGTTGGTACATGGGTGCATACGGAAAGCTGGGGAGCCAGAGCTGGAGACACCGACCATAACTTTGAAGATGGAGACCACTGGATCGTTACTGAAAAGTCTGCTTTTTATCTGAAGATTACCGAGCAGAGTCCTGACGGCCGGGCCTTTCACGGGGAGTGGTGCAGTCCGGATAAATGTGAAGACCTGGTTGGAGTTGTTTCGTCTGACAACAGCATGTTCATGGTGGATGAAGACGGCTATTTTAACGGCAGAATCCTGGGAGAACAGATTGAAGTTTGTTACCAGGAAGCAGGCGATGATTTCAGAATAGCCAGCTGCCGTTTGATGGAGAAAAAATAATCGGCAATTTTGCAAGTATTCACCATAGCCGGCGGCCTGTCTCCGGTTCATGTTTCTGTTGATACGAACTCCCTGTCGCGGTCCCGTAAGACAAACCATTAGCTGGACATGTTATACTGGATTGGAAGCTTTGAATATTTTGGGAAAAATCGGCAGTTTATAATATGTATGGTTTGTCTGAACGGAACCTGCGACGGTCAAACATCGCATCAATGGCGAAACATGAACCGGAGACAGGCCTTAAATTCAGTGGCTGTATTATGGTGAATAGATACGCAATTTTGTAACTATTCACCATGTACGGCATATGACTATTCAACCGCACTGGATTCCGGCTTTCGCCGGAATGACGGAAGGGCAACGGCCTGCTTTAACAGACTGTTGAAAATCTCCCAATTGCTGCGTCGCTGCAAAAAGTTCAAACTCTTACGTATCCTAAATACGCTGCGACCTTGAACTTTTTTTGCTTCTTGCCCTTGGAATTTTTGAACAGTCTGCTGGGCAAGGACTTTTTCAACAAGTTGTTAACCGTCACCCCGGACCAGATCCGGGGTCCAGGTCTTCTTATTCGATCTTGCTGAATAGCTACCGCAATTTTAGAGTTAAATAGCTCAAATAAAAAGCCGGCTCTGGTAGGGACCGGCTTTTTTTATTTGAGCCGATCACATACCCTGAAGCCGTAAAAAAACAGATTCAGGGATATAATATAATGAATGGCTACGCCGGTTTTATATTTTTAAATATCTGCAGAAAATCTTCCACTGCCACTGGTTTGGCCAGGTAATAATCCATGCCTTCATCCAGAAAACGGTTGCGGTCTCCGCTCATGGTATGAGCAGTCAGGGCGATGATGGGAATTGCGGAATGTTTATCCGCGCCTTTGAGCTTTGAGCTTTCAGCTTCCAGCCTTCTTATCTCTCTTGTCGCCTCCACTCCGTCCATGACCGGCATTTGAATGTCCATGAGAATGCAGTCGAAGTCCCGTGCCTGAAACATATCCACAGCCTGGCGTCCGTGTTCAGCCACAGTGACTTTGTGGCCGGTGAACTCAAGTATTCTGCGCATGGCGAATTGATTGGTGGGGTCATCTTCGACCAGAAGAATATTCAGGGATGGTGCCTGTTCAGAAGTCTTTTTCTCCTGCACTGCAGGGGGCTCAGATGATTCAGATGTTTTAAACGGCAGAACCACATGCACGGTAGTACCATGGCCGGGAGCGCTTTCAACGGATAAATTTCCATTCATCAACTGCACCAGCTTTCTTACTATGGACAGGCCAAGTCCGGCTCCCTGGTATTTGCGGGTATGGGAGCCGTCCACCTGGACAAAAGGCTCGAACAAGTCTTTTAATTTCTCATCTGAAATCCCAATACCTGTATCTTTTAAGCTGAAAAGCACCCTGAATTCGCTTTTCTGATCCCTGGACACCGGATAAAGCATCAAGCTGATTTTGCCCTTGTCTGTATATTTAAGGGCGTTGCCCACCAGATTGAAGAGAATCTGTCTGACCCGGACGCTGTCTCCCATGACCTTCCTCGGAAGTGATGATTCTATATTGTATTCCAGAGTGATGTTTTTTTCTCCGGCAGTTACGGCAAATGTTTCGGTTAAGGCAGCACACAGTTCGGAGATGTCTATCTCCTCCTCCCGCAATTCTATCTTGCCCGCTTCAATTCTGGATAAATCCAGGATGTCGGACAGGAGCCTGGTCAGTCTTTTGGCGGAAGAGATGGAAATTTCCACGTATTCTTTTTGATCAGGAGCCAGCTTCGTCATCAGCAAAAGCTGCATCATGCCCATGATCCCGTTGATGGGGGTGCGGATTTCATGGCTCATATTGGCCAGAAATTCCGACTTGGCCTGGCTGGCTGCTTCCGCCTGGTCCCGGGCCTGGAGCAGGGCATATTCAGCCTGCTTGAGTTCGGTGACATCACGGACAATGGCCAGGAATTGTTCATCAGAACATGTCACCATCCGGCTTTCATAAAATCTTTTTTCCCCTCCAATTTCTATGTCGTATTCATAAGGAGGTATCGCGCCCTGTTGCATGATGTTGTTGATGTTTTCAATGGTTATTTCAGCAATCTTCCCGGGCAGAACATCATTTATCCGGCGTCCCAGGAAGTGATCGGGTTCAACTAGCAGGGCATTGGTGTCAGGGCTGTGGAAATCAACAAAACTTCCCGTTTTATCCAGCATAAACATCATGTCGGGCAAGGCCTTCAGGAAAGCCCTTGATTTGGATTCGCTTTCCTTAAGCTGTCGCATCAGTATGTCGGTTTGAAAAAGGTTGCGGGAAAGTTTAATAGCGGAATAGCTTAAGGATGAAATAATATCAGCGAGTCTGGAGTAAAATGTTACGGCCGCGTTGATTTTTTCTTTACTCCAGCGGGGAACCCGGTCCAGGGCAGCCAGGTATTCGTCCTCATTAAATCCGTATTTGCGAGCCTGGGAACGAAACATCTCACGGTCAACCACCTCGTCTTCATAAAAAAACTGTCCAATAAAAATATTGCCCAGATGTTTTTTGCCTACATAAACAGGGGTTACAACATCCCACATGTTGTTTTTACAGTGATATTGCCTGAACTCCCCCTGGGGAACTCCGCTGGCCAGGATTTTATCGCTCTCACGGCAGTTTTTAAGACTTTCAGGATGAACTCTGTGAAACTTGAAGCAGATATCCTGCCAGCTTACCGAGGCCAGGACATTGCCGGAAATATCAAGAATCGCACCCCCGATCCCGGAAATCCTGAATATGTCATCCATGAGGGCCTGCAGGTCATCCTTGTCAAAAATATCTGTAAGCTCAAGGGCTTCAACATCATGTTCCGGTTCCAGAACGGCCTGAAGTTTTTTTCGAACCCGGACTTCGCTTTCCTGCAGGGCCTCTTCAGCTCTTTTACGTTCACTTATATCCCTTGTATTGAAAAGCAGATTTACCGGAAATGAGTTATCATCTCTGATAATTTTGCCTACAGTTTCAAGCCAGACATAGGTGTTGTCCTTGCGTCTGTAACGATACTCAACTTTACGTCCGTCATCCTGTTTCTGCAGAAAATCAGCGAATTCCCGGGATATACCTGGCAGATCATCAGGATGGATATAGTCCATCACATTCTTACCGATGAGGTCATCAGGATTATACCCGAGGATTGCGTGGGCTTTGCCAACGTATTGAAATCTGCCTTCCAGGTCCGTGAGGGCTATCAAGTCGAACATATTATCGGTAATCAGTTCTAAGATCTGCTTTTTTTCCCTGAGTTCCTGTGCCGCCCTTTTACGGTCGCTTATGTCCGAGATAAAGCCCTGGTAATGGCTGATTTTTCCATCAGGCTCCCGGACAGCATGGATGTTTTCAGAAGCCCAGAAAAGGTTGCCGTCACGGCGGCGAAACCGGCATTCATGGTTGATTACCCGGCCTTTTTCCTGAAGAAGTCTTTTGAGTTCGGCCCGGTCAGCCGGATCCGGGTAAGTTTGGGCAGCGATGTCTGTAACTGAATTAATGAGATCTTCTGGAGTGTTATATCCAAACATCCCGGCCATGGCTGGATTGGCAGAAAGAAATTGTCCGCCGGGTGTGGATATAAATACCCCCACAGGAGCATTCATAAAGATGCTGCTAAGCTCCTGAAATGAAAAATGTTCAGGATTGCTTTCGCTGATTTTTTGCGACATGTCCAACTCCGCTGCTTTACGCCCCAGGCTCTGTGTTTCCGGCGTCGTCGTCGTGGTTTAACAGGTTGTTGAAAATCTCCCAATTGGCTTTGCTGCTGCAAAAAGTTCAAACTCGCACCTGCTGAATACGCCGCGACCTTGAACTTTTTTGCTCCTTGCACCCCTGGAATTTTTGAACAACTGGTCTGGTAAGGACTTTTTCACGCTGTTAACAGGATATCAAGGATGAATTATTAATCCAATCAGACACTCGGATCAACAAAAACCTCCGGCTGGAAAATTTTCCGGGGTATTCTGGCCGCCAAGGATGGTCAGCCGTTTTATTATGCAGTTTTCCGGGTGAAAAACAGTCCTTTTTTTGCTACTGTATTTCATGGATATCATCTTTGTGTTGCTACGGTGATGTAGTCTGATTGGTTTAGGTGTCTGAAAATCCATTTTAAAACAACATGTTATTGAGCTTAGGTTTTCCGGTAAATGGCATGAAAGATGCTTTCAAGATTGTAGCGGTTGATGAAATTGCGCGGAGGCATTGTTTTCCGGCAAAGTTATTACTCTTTTGAAAACCGCAGAATAAAAATTTATTAAAATTCTAACTTACAGGAGGATAAGCAAATGCCAGGAGGAGACAGAACAGGACCTTTAGGCCAGGGACCCAGAACAGGAAGAGCGCAGGGCTTTTGCTCCGGGGGAAACGCGCCCGGTTTTGGCGGTTTCCGCAATCAGGACCGGGCTTTGAACAGAGGCAGGCGCAACCAGCCAGGGGCAAGAGGCCGGGGAAGAGGCTTTGGATGCCGCGGCAGCTGGTCCTGGCCGGGAAGCCCGGAGTAGTTGTCTGCTCTGGGAGATCAAGTTTAAACAGACAAGCAGGGCAGGGCAATGATATTTTCATGTCCTGCCCTGTTTATTGTCAACTCCGGAACGCAGCGGTCAAGCCGGAAGGCTTGCTGACAGTGAATGGCTGTTTATGATAACATAAATAGAAACGTAACTGTTCAGCAAGATCAATAAGAAGACCTGGACCCCGGATCAAGTCCGGGGTGACGGTTAGAGCAAATAGTTGCCCTTTTTCGTCATTCCGGCGAAAGCCGGAATCCAGGGTATTTTAATAGTTTTATAGCAAATGTGGTGAATAGATACATAGAAACAAACTTTTATCTGAATCTTGGGGAGATATAATGGAAAAGATATTAATCATCGGGTGTAAAAGGGCCATGAACGAGGTCTGCATAGGCTGTTCCAGATGTCTTGTGGCCTTTAACCGGCGCGAGGCCGCGTTTAAAGAGTACCCTGAAAACGCTCAGGTTCTGGGGCTGCTGAGCTGCGGTGACTGTCCCGGCGCCACCATTGTTACCAGACTGGCCCAGGTCAAATTATGGAATGCTCCACTTAATGAGACACCCACCAAGATACATATTGGTCCCTGTATTTCTGATCACTGTCCGCATGCTGACGATATAATAACCAAAATCAAGGTTAAAGCCGGAATTGAAGTCATTGAAGGCACGCATTCATACATGCCGGATAAAATTTTCGCGGTGTAAGAATGGATAGAAAAGTAAAAATAACCATTGTGGTTGATAACAAGGCCGGAAGAGACCTGGATTCAGAACACGGCTTTGCAGCCTGGATTGAAGCGTCCGGAAAACGTATTCTTTTTGATACCGGTCAGGGACAAGCCCTGGCCGGTAATGCCGCCAGACTGGATATCCCCCTTGATAAAGCCGACCATCTTGTTTTGAGTCATGGACATTATGACCACGGCGGAGGAATTGTCCAGGTCATGGAACAGTCAGGTTCAGCAATTATCCATCTTCATCCCGATGCCCTCATTAAGAGGTACAGTCTGGATGCCAAACGCAAAAGCAGGCCGGTTGGACTGTCTGAAGAAACAATCGGTTTTCTGGAGAGCCTGCCTTCTGAAAGGGTGCACTGGATAAAGCAGAGTGAATATATTCTGCCCGGCATCGGTCTGACCGGGCCGATACCCAGAACAGACAGTGATGAAGATGTGGGAGGCCTTTTTTATACTGATCAGCAGGGCAACTCAAAAGACCTTATCAATGATGACCAGGCCCTTTGGATTGATACGGATAAGGGATTGGTGGTCTGCACAGGATGCGCTCATTCCGGAATTATCAATACATTGAACTATATAAAAAAAATTACCGGGAAAACCGAAATCAGGGCTGTTGCAGGCGGATTTCATCTGATGGGAGCAAAGAGGGCACGGGTGGAAAAAACCGTGGATGAATTAGAAAATATATCGCCTGAAGTCATTGCGCCCTGTCACTGTACTGGTGATGAGGCCCGCGGGTTCATTAAAGAAAGACTTGGTGACCGGTTTGTGGCCTGCAGGGCCGGGGCTGAGATTGTTCTGCCCGTATCCAGAAAATAGTTAATCATTAAAAAAAGTAATTTCCCCGGGTTTGCGGGCTTTTCTGGCCACTTTTCCGGCTTCCAGGGCTTCATTTTCAGCAATCCTCTGCCTGTAGGTTGACTCAATTCTTTTGAGAAATACCTCTCCGGTGTCTGTATAGAAAAATATCTTTCTGGAATCAGTACCGCCTACATCCCTGCTTACCACCTCGATATTTTCCCGGTCCAGAAACTCCAGGACAAAGGAAGATATTTTTTCTCCCACACCATTTTCTTTGGAAATGCCGGACATCATGTGTCCCCCGCCAAAGACCTTGGCCTGAAAGTATCTCCGGTTGGCTCCAAGCTTCATCATGCTGTTGATCAGGAGTTCCATGGCGTTTACCCCGTAGCGGGCGCTGTCATCATATTTTTTCAGGCTTGCCCTGCCGGGTAAAAGGATGTGATTCATTCCACCGGTTTGAGTGTAGGGGTCAAACAGACAGGCGGCCACGCAGGAACCCAGAACCGTATGAATAACTGCAGGTTCCCTGCTGGCATAATATTCTCCGATATGGATACTTATCTTTTTTCTGTCCGGATTCGCGTTCATGCTGGTTTTCTAGTATTGCCTAAGGCTGTTTGAATCGTATCTATTCAGCAAAATCAAATAAAAAGACCTGGATACCGGCTTTCGCGGGTATGACTGACCCTGGAACGACTTATTGCAATACGTCATGCCGGCGAAAGCCGGAATCCAGTGTGGTTGAATGGACAT
>JAWOGL010000110.1:0-3541 GCA_046496945.1 Desulfonatronovibrio sp. | reverse complement strand
ATGCTTTTTGATCAAAACGGTTTTGTGATCTTTCTCAATGAATGGCATCAGAAAGTGTTTTCACTTGATAAGCTCGACAATGAATTTTTTATGGGCAGACATATCCATGAGTTGCCCGGTCTGGTAAACGCGGGCATAGACCATGAAGTGGCCAGAATCTTTAAAGGAGAGTCTGTTGAAATCAAGGAGGTCTTTTTCCCCAGGCTGGCAGTGGGCAGGTCCGGGTGGTTCAGCATAAGGGCAGTGCCTCTCCTTAATAAAGGCCGGGTCACAGGTGGAATACTCATACGAGAGGACATAACCGAACGCAAACTTACCGAAGAAAAACTGCGCGACGCCCTGGGCGAATTAAACGTAATCCACCAGAACGCGCCTGTAGCCATGCTGCTGGTGGATACAGACAGGCGGATTCAAAAAGTCAACAACAATACTGTAGCCTTTACCGGGCGCTGCGCCCGGGAAATTATCGGCCTTACAGGCGGAGAGGCCCTGCGCTGTATTCATCATCTGGATGATCCTGACGGCTGCGGTTTCGGCCCGGCCTGTAAAACATGCACAATACGCCGGACTGTGCTGGATACTTTTGCCGATTGCCGGGAAAGAAAAAATGTTGAGGCCTGGCTGACCTTTACCAGAAACAATAAAGAGCAGAAAAAATGCCTGCTCCTGAGCACCTCTTACCTGGAAATCGCGGGCAAACAGAGGGTTATGGTCTGTCTGCAGGATATTACCGGCATTAAGGACGCGGAGAATGAACTGTTAAAGGCAAGAAATGAAGCCCAGGCCTCCAGTCGGGCCAAGTCCGAATTTCTGGCCAATATGAGTCATGAGATCCGTACTCCAATTAACGGCATTCTGGGAATGATGCAGCTTTTGCAGATGTCGGACCTGAGCTCTGAACAGCAGGAATGTGTAAATCTCTCCATTGCTTCGGCCAAAAGACTGACCCGGCTTCTCTCGGATATTCTGGATCTGTCTAAAATAGAGGCGGGCAAGATGGAAATCCGGGAAGAAGAGTTTGATGTCAGGAGTCTTAATGATTCCATTGCCGAGCTTTTCATGATCACTGCCAGGGATAAGGGTATTGTCCTGGAGAGCGAGATAGACCCGTCCACTCCTGATCAGGTCCTGGGCGATGACGCCCGGGTGCGTCAGATTCTGTTCAATCTGGTGGGCAATGCCCTGAAATATACTGAAGAAGGCAGGGTAAGCGTAACAATTGGCCCTGTGTCCGCAGCTCAGGGCGGAAATATCCGGCTGCTTTTCAGCGTGGAGGATACAGGTGTCGGCATCAGGGAAGAAAAGTTGCAGGATCTGTTCAAGCCTTTTGTCCAGGTGGACGGCTCTCACACCCGCAGATATCAGGGCGCCGGCCTTGGCTTGTCCATAGTGCGCAAGCTGGTGGATTTAATGAACGGCGAAATTTCCCTGGAAAGCAAACCCGGACAGGGAACCTCGGTGCAGGTGGTTCTGCCGTTTAAAACAGCCCCCGAGAAAAGCCGGCCGGAAAAAACCAGGGCTGATTCCCGCGCACCCAATGATTCACAGCCGGAAAAACAGGGTCTGCATATTCTGCTGGCTGAAGATGATCCCACCAATCAGTTTGCCATGCGTATGCTTCTTCAGGCCCTGGGGCATGAAGTCACCCTGGCCGGAGATGGCGGTGAGGTCCTGGAGCTTTTGAAAAATAATGAATTCGATTGCGTGCTTATGGATATTCAAATGCCGGTTATGGACGGGCTGGAAGCCACAAGGGCTATTCGTACTTCTTCTGAATTCAAGCATCAAAACCATATTCCGGTCATCGCCCTGACCGCGCACACCATGTCCGGAGACAGGGAAACATTTTTGCAGGCAGGCATGAATGACTACCTGGCCAAGCCGGTAGAGATGGATGACCTGGAGCTGGCGATCAAAAAGCATTGCAGTAAGCTCTAGAAGAATTGTTTGTTCCGGTTTGGCCTGTTCTGAAAGATTACCAAACCGGTGATGACCTGGCTTGTCCGGATATGTTGTTGTTATTCATCTCATTTTACTTCAGGCGATGGAACCAGGTGTCCCTTCCCGATTCTTTTTCATAAATTTTTCCATGCGGCGGATGTTCTTGCATGTGAAGCCGGGCATTATGCTGCTGAACAAAGGTCTAAATTTTATTTATGAACAATAAAGATAAATTAAGGTTTGCGTTTGTTTCCAATTCCATGGAGATAGCAGCCATAGTCAAGGCGCTCATTAATCCTGAACAGGAATATCTGGAAGTACACGAGGCTTCAATGGAAGAAGCGGTTCCGCTGGCGGAAGATCTTCTTCGACAAGGTGTGGAAGTGATCATTGGCGGAGGAGCAACCGGAAAGCTGCTCAGACAGAGCTCTCATTTGTCAGTGGCCTGTATCTCCAGAACGGCCGTAGATATCCTGCGCGCATTAATGAAGGCCAGGGATTATGGGACAAAAATCGGGCTGAGCAGTTATGAATCCCCTGAAACCGGCATTGATCTGCTGGAAGAACTGCTGAACATCAGTATAAGGCATTTTACATTTTCTTCGACTCAGGGACTGATAGAAAATATTACCCTGGCCAAGGAAAGTGGAATCCACTGCATGGTGGGCAGTGCTATTATGGGAAAGATCGCCCGGTCAATGGGGCTGGAAAGTGTGGTGGTTTATCCTGGAAAGGATGTTATCCTGCATACTCTGGAAAGTGCCAGGACCCTGGCCGTTGCCAAGCGCAATGAGCGGCGCAAAGGCGAAAGGATGCGTATTATTCTTGAAGCTATCAGTGAAGGCGTTATTGGCGTTGACCTGCAGGGCAGAGTTAATGTGTACAATGATTCCGCAGCCAGATATTTTGATATAAATCAAGAGGATATACTGGGCAAGCCTCTCCCGGATATACTCAGAGGGACCGGTATTGTCCAGGTACTGCAGTCCGGGGAACCCGATATCGACCAGGTCAGACGCATCGCTTCAAAAGATATGTTTATCAATACCCTGCCGGTTATGGTCAACGGACGGCAGGAAGCGGTCATATCCACTTTCAAGCCTATATCCAGAATTCAAAATATCGATAAAAAGATCACCAGAGAGCATCTGGCCAGGGGGTTTGTGGCCAGGTACACTCTGGATCACCTGAAAGGCACAAGCCCGGCCATGGCTGAACTTCGCCAAAAAGCAGACAAATATGCCAGGACTGACGCTTCCATAATGATTATCGGCCAGACCGGGACAGGCAAGGAGATACTGGCCCAGGCCATTCACAACGCCAGTGCCTTCAAGAACATGCCTTTTGTTGCGGTGAACTGCTCTGCTTTACCGGAGTCGCTGCTGGAAAGCGAGCTTTTCGGATACGAGGAAGGAGCGTTTACCGGCGCTAAACGAGGCGGCAAAACCGGACTGTTTGAAATAGCCAATCAGGGAACCATTTTTCTGGACGAGATTGCGGATATACCCAAAAGCCTGCAGGTCCGCCTGCTCAGGGTATTGGAAGAAAAAGAGATCATGCGTCTGGGCGGAGACAGGATAATATCTGTTGATGTCCGCAT
>JAWOGL010000269.1:0-3335 GCA_046496945.1 Desulfonatronovibrio sp. | reverse complement strand
CAGCCTTACCTGATAAAGAATTATTTGCCACAGACAATAAGCCAGATTAAAAAGACAGACACAGGATATTTTTCCGCGGGTGACATGCCCGCGGAAAAGCTGTCAGCTACCTGCAGTACAATATTCTGCCTCGCCGCCAGGCAATGGCATCCTTTCCTCCTGGCAAGCCGCCAGGAGGAAAATATTCAGTCTGTCTTACAGTCTGCCTTTACGTCGAGCGCAGCGGGTGGCTGATAAATTATTTTAGAAACCTTAGCCCCAGGCAGGCTCCGGTTATGGTGAACAGTTACATAAATTCAAAATATTACGGTTTTGCCATACAGATTGCTTCAGTCGCTGTGGAACGCTTACTTATCATAAACCGTAGGCAAAGTCACAAAAAAGCTTGAACCAAGTCCTGGTTCGGATTTCACCCGGATATCCCCGCCCAGTCTTTCCAGGACCTGTCTGACTATGGTCAATCCCAGGCCTTCTCCTTCATGTTTTGAAGGATCCAGGCGATGGAACACCTCAAATATATTTTTCTGATGAGCCGGATCGATTCCTATGCCGTTATCCTTTACACAATATACGCAGCGGCCATCCTTGATCTGTCCGCTGATTCGGATGAGGCCCTTTCTGGAAGAGTCCAGAAACTTAAGGGCGTTGCCCACAAGATTGGAAAATATCTGATTGACCTGGATCTGATCTCCCCGGCAGGGGGGCAGATAGTCGACATGGACTTCAGCGCCGGATTCCTTGATCTGAAATTCCATGGCTTCAATTACTTCAGCCAGTATTTTATTCATATCCAGGGCCTCGATGCTTAAATTTGCCCTGCCGGTACGTGACAGCTTGAGCAGGCCTTTGAGTAGCGCATCCATCTGAGTGCTGCTGCTTCTGATGTAGTGGAGGGCGTCGGCCATATCCTCCATGGGTGTCTTTAGTGCTGCTCTGAGTTCTTCCATGGCGGTATGTTCCTGGTCCAGGATCATGGCCAGGTCTTTCAGGGAATACTTCAGTTCCCTGCTGTATCCATCTATATTGACCAGAGGAGAACGCAGATCGTGAGACGCGATATAGACCACCTGTTCGAGTTCTTTGTTTTTTGCCGCGATCATCTGTTGCATTTTTTTGGTGGCTGTGATGTCTGTGGCAATAGTGGCAAATCTGTTGGTCCCCGGGGATACCACTGATATGGAAAAGTATTT
This sequence comes from Desulfonatronovibrio sp., assembly GCA_046496945.1. Lineage (GTDB taxonomy): Bacteria > Desulfobacterota > Desulfovibrionia > Desulfovibrionales > Desulfonatronovibrionaceae > Desulfonatronovibrio. The sequence goes on along the minus strand of JAWOGL010000269.1, from coordinate 2,145 downwards.
GTCCATAGGGGCGTAATAGTCCTCAAAATGATGTGGCTCCCCAGACAAGGCCACCCCCGAGTATTTTTTAAGATATGGCGGGTCGTCACTCTGATAAACCAGGGTTGCCGGTTTTCCGATAATGTCCTCTTTGTTTAGTCCTGAAATTTGAGTAAAGGCTTTATTACAATCAATTATGCTGTAATCAACGGGATTTCCTTTTTGATCAAAGATAAGCTCATGCAGTACGACCATCTCGGTCATGGATTCAAAAAGAGTGTTCAGTTTTTCATCACTTTCCTGAAGAGCCTGCAGGGCCTGATGTGTTTTAATCCGTGCTTCTTCAGTCTGTCTTCTGGCAGTCTCGGCCACTCTTGCAGCCTGTTCAGCTTTTTTGGTCTGTTCCCGGGCTTTCGCGCTTATGGCCTGTTCCTTGCGTACCATATCCCGGAGCTTGGTTACCATTTTATTCAGAGAGTCGGATAAAAATTTTATCTCATCATTGCTTTTGATTTCCAGTCTTTCATCCAGATTGCCCGCGGAAACCATGTCAGCAAAGAAAACTGCTTTAAGCAAAGGCCGCAGTATGCTCAGTATGAATATAAACACGACAGGCAAAATAATCATGACGAATAGCAGGGTCCAGAGCAGGGCAGAGCCGCGTATCTGAGCTGCAGTTTCATTTACGTCGTTTACATAAACCCCTGTACCCACAATCCATTGCCAGGGTTCAAATTCGGCAACATAAGAAAGCTTGGGCTCTATACGTTCGGGATCGTCATAATACTGCCAGTGGTAGGAAACATAGCCGGAGCCTTTGTCCTGAACCTTGGCAACGAACTCCCGGAAGATATAAATCCCTTCAGGATCCTGAATGCCCGCGAGATTCCTGCCTTCCAGATCCGGCCTGAAAGGATGCATGATCATGAGAGGTTCCGTGTCATTGATCCAGAAATAATCCTGACGTTCAAGGCCGAAAGTCATGGACTTTATAATCTGCAGAGCCCGGTCCTGAGCCTTCTGACGGGTAAGGTCGCCTTTTTGTTCCAGCTGGTGATAATGATCCAGGACTCCCAGAGCAGTATTGGTCATTTCTCTGGTCTGGATCTTTTTTTCCTGATAGATGGAGTTTTTGATCACCCGGATGAGATAAAACATGATCAGAAAAACAAAAAGAACTATGGGGATAAGGCCGATTGCGGCCAGCTTGAATTTTATGCTGTTCATAGGCACTTTCCGGGGTTTACAGAGGACTGCAAACCTTTTCTGTTATGAGGTCCGGTTATTTATAGCGCAGTCAATATTTTCCGGACTATTTGCCCGGTTGCTTCCGTAAAAATATCCTTGTAACAATTACCGGTCGGCAGGGCATTCAGTCTTTTGGTTAAAGTTTGAAAGGAGGTCTCTTTCTGGGAGTTGTCTGGAGGAGATATGGCCATGAGATACTCCAGAAAAGGAAGCTTGCCCGTGCAGGGAAATAATAAAGACTAAAGAGATGATCAGAAGAATTGTTCTATTTTCGTAACTATTCACCAAGATCGAACAAGAAGACCTGGACCCCGGATCTGGTCCGGGGTGACGGTTAAAGCAGGCCGTTATTCTTTGCCGTCATTCCGGCGAAAGCCGGAATCCAGTGCCGCTGAATAGCCATATTCCGTATGTGGTGAATAGTTACCAATTTTCTTTTATTTGTAAAATAATTTGTTTTTAAAATCAACAATATCGAGCTGAAAATAAATATACTGCCAGAACAAGAGAAGGGGATGACCCTGGACAAGTAACTGTCTTAGCAGGGACTAAGCAGGATATGCAAAGGATTGAAACCTGGCAAATACAGGAAACAAAAGGATGACCAGCATGGAAAAAGACCACGCTCCAGAGAAAAGAAAAACTCCTGGATGGGCACGGTACCTGTCAATAATAGCGGCCCTGTTGGGCGCAATTGCAGTTTTTATCAGTCCCACCAAACTCAACGTGATTGTTCTGATTGTCTTGATCGCCAACGTGGGACTTCAATTCAAAGATATTTTCAAAGGCTGAAAATTACGATATATTGCACATATTCAGCTACGCACAAAGTGCACAAGTTAAGCTATATATTGTGCACTTTGTGCGTAGCTGAATATGTGCAAGTTAAGCTCATGCACGGGCAAGTCCGAATTTTGC
>JAWOGL010000043.1:0-25934 GCA_046496945.1 Desulfonatronovibrio sp. | reverse complement strand
CCATAAAGACCTTAATAAGACTAATGACAGTGTAGATAATCTTGAATGGGTTACAACAAGAGATAATAATATCCATTCTATACAAAACCAACCCCTAAAACACACCAGAGGATCATGAAACATGAACCGGGGGAAGGCCTTAAATCCTGCGGCTGATCATAACTGGCTGTTGAAAATCTCCCAATTGGCTTTGTCGCTGCAAAAAGTTCAAACTTTTTCGTATCCTATATACGCCCCCGTGAAACGAAAGAAGGTTTCACGGGGTAAACTTTGATCTTGAACTTTTTTTGTTGTTTATCCGGCACCCACTTGAGTTGGCAGCAATAACTCATGCCGGTAAATATCCACTCAAGTGGGTGCCGGACTGTCGCTTGGAATTTTTGAACAACCTGTCCAGTAAGGACTTTTTCAACACGCTGTTATACCCTTACATCCTGATTCCTGATGAGCTGGTCAAGATATTCGATCATGAATTCGCGCTGATCAGGGCTTGCATAGGTGATGCAGTCACACCGGATCTTCTGTTCGCAGCGAACCAGCAGTTCCAGTTTGATCCAGTCTTTTCCGGTTTCCAGAGCCATGTAATGAGGCCCGCACTGATTTTGATGTTTATTTTGCATCTGAGAAAGCAGATCCCCGGGCACAGTGATCCAGAAGAGGCCTTCCATGGGGATTTTGTAAGCTTTTTCAGTGACTGATTTCAAGATTTTAGCCATGTCTGGCTGGTTGATTTCCTGAACAAGATAAGATCTCATAAATTTACTTCCATTTTTTGTTCTGGTGCGCGTCCGGGGGTATCTGTTCATCATCCAGGTTGAACATTCTTCTGGTCAGATCAATAAATCTCTGGGCTGAATCTTCTTCTCTGGCCCTTCTTTTGAGAAAGACAATGGGTTCGTGATAGAGCTTTCCCACAAGGGACAGAGCCAACTGCTCCATTACCCCGGCAGTATGTTCATCAATCTCTGGACCCATGCTGCGAAGGGATTTTTTCAGCTCTTTCCTGGCTATGAGCTCCCCGTTGTTGAGCAGGTCAACTATAGTCGGATTCAGGTCAAGGGATTTAAGCCAGCCTGCGAATTTCTTTACTTCCTGGGCGATGATTTCCTCTGCCCGGGCAGCTTCTTCCCTGCGGTTGGACAGGTTTTCCTCAACCACTTCTTTCAAGTCGTCAATATCATATAGATAGACGTTGTCCAGCATGTTTACGTCAGGGTCTATATCCCTGGGTACGGCAATATCTATGAAAAACATGGGCTGATGTTTTCTTTTTTTCAGGACTTCTTTTACCTGGGCGGAACTGATAATGCTGGTCCGGGCTCCTGTGGAGCTGATAACAATGTCCGCCTTATGCAGGTTTTCCAGCATCCTTTCCATGCACATGGCCTGACCTCCAAATCTTTTGGCCAGTTCCTGGGCCCTTTCCGGGGTGCGGTTGGCCACCATGATGTTTTCAAGGCCGCTGTTGAGCAGATGCAGGGCGGCCAGTTCAGCCATCTCGCCTGCGCCGATGAGCATTGCCTTCTGGCTGTTCAGTTCCCCGAATATTTTTTTGGCCAGTTCCACAGCAGCGTAGCTTATGGACACGGCGCTGGCAGACAGTGCGGTCTGGGTGCGGATTTTTTTGGCCGCGGAAAAAGATTTGTGCAGAAGCCGGTTTATTATTACTCCGGCAGTCTTTTCTTCTACTGACTTGCGGTAGGCGTCCTTGAGCTGTCCCAGAATCTGTGGTTCTCCCAGAACCATGGAATCCAGGCTGGCGGCCACGGAAAACAAATGATTGACCGCTTCAAGGTCTTCAAAAGAATAGATATGTTTCTTCAGCAGGTCCGGGCTTTGTCCGCAAAACCCGGACCAGACGTCAAGGATTCTGGGCTGGACCTGCTCCTGTTGTTTGGGGCTGACGCACAGGATTTCAACCCGGTTGCAGGTGGAAAGAATCAGGGCTTCACTGACCACTTCATCTTTATTCAGAAGACCGTTATGTTTAGGATTAAATCCACTCAGGGCGAATTTTTCTCTGATTTCGATTTCAGCGGTTTTATGGTTGAGTCCAAAAAGAAATATTCTTTGTTCCATTACGGCCTTAGGCTGTGGTGAGTTTCTATGAAAAAATTAATGCCCACAAAGGAAATTACGGTAAGCAGAAAAAGGATGACGGCCATGCGGGCTGGTTTTTTGCCCTTCCACGCTCCGGTGATCCGCTGGTGAAAGAGCCAGGCAAAGATCAGCCAAATAATAACAGTGATTACTTCCTTGGGGTCCCAGGTAAATATGGTCTTCCAGGTGAAGGCGGCCCAGATAAATCCTGACAGAACCCCTACCGTGTATAATGGAAAGCCGATGATAACCGCCAGGTGATTGGCCCGGTCAAAGCTCTGCAGGGAAGGCATGTCTTTGGAGACATTGCCCAGTCTTGTTTTGGTTTTTATTTTTTTGTCCAGATAAATATAGGTCAGTCCGGCCCCGAAAGCCATGGCCAGCAGGGCCATGCTGATGAACAGAGAGCCTATATGCAGGCCGAACCACAGGCCTTGTAAAAAACCCGGTATGGGCAGGGTGGAAGGAGAAATAGCCAGGGATCCGGTAAAGACCAGAAGGGCCAGGGGGGCAGCGGTTATGGACAGGAATTTGAGCTTGAGCCGCCACCATAAAAGGAAATATATGACAAGAAATGACCAGGCCAGAAGACTGATGTAGAACTGGCTCTGAGTCAGCACCTGCCCGATTCCCAGGGAATATTTCAGAACCAGATCCAGACTGTGCAGTCCGAAGCCCGAGGCAGTCAGTATGACTGACCTGTCCATGGTTTTCTTGCTGGAATAGATAAGTCCCAGCAGAAAAGACAACGCTCCGGTAAAATACAAGAGCGCTATGAAGAAATCCAGAATCCTAAAGGATAGCATCGATTAAACCTTGTATCTGTTTGTGGGTCCGGACAGGCAGAATATTCTGCAAAAGAGCGGCAATTTCCTGTTGGTGACCGGATTTGAGCAGAGTAATAATCCTTGAGTCAATAATTTTAATAAAATACTCCCGGTTTTTATCCGGGGGCAGATCCAGAGACAGAAGAATTTTTCTAACCCCTGCCAGAAGTTCGGTCAAGAGAGCATACTGCGGTCCGTAAATATCCTGGAGTTCCTTTTTTATCCTGGCGGTGAGGGCGGGGCTGCAACCGCAGGTGGAAACAGCTATTATAAGATTTTCCCTGGAAAAAACCCCGGGCAGGATAAAGTCTCCCTGATCCGGCCTTTCAGCTACGTTGCACCAGATGTTTTTTTCCAGGCAGGCGTTTATTACTTTGTCATTAACCCGGGGACTGCTGGTGCAGGCAAAAGCCAGATCGCATCCTTTCAGATGGCCGATGGAGAATTCCTCCTGGAATAGCCGGACTGTTTTCCGGCTATCAGGCATGTCGATGGAGGATACAAAGGGGTCAATGACATTTATGCGGGCTGCTGAGCACTGCAGCAGAGTCTTGATCTTTCTGCGTCCCACCCTGCCCGCGCCTACAACCAGGCAGGTTTTCCGGGCAAGGTCTAAAAAAATCGGAAAATAGCGCATGTTGCTCCCTGGGTCGTGTTTTACGTATTGAATATTGGCGGTTACTTACTGTTGCCCGGGGCCATAACTTGCGATAAGCTTGGAACTTATCAGGAGGACAGCTTGAGTTCCCATGCCCTAGTAATTCAATTGGCCCGTTTTGGAGATTTATTGCAGACCAAAAGGCTTGTAAAGTCTTTGCAGGCAAGTTCCGTGGTTCATCTGGCTGTGGACAGATCTCTTGCTGAACTGGCCGGGATTGTTTACCCGGGGGTTGTGGTTCATGGTCTGGACGCCCATTTTTCTCCGGCCATACAGAATAAAGATGTTTTCCGGCGCAATTTTAAGGTTATCAGCGAAATTGCTGAGAATAAGTTTGACCTGGTGGTTAATCTGAATTTTTCCGGCCTTAATTTTTCTCTGGTCCGGCTGTTTGATCCGTCCCGGGTTAGAGGATATATCAACCATAGTGGTCAGGAAACAAGACACAGCTGGACCAGGCTTTATTTCCGCCTGACCTCTTACAGAAAACTCAGTGCCTTGAACCTTATGGATTTCTGGGGGCTGTTTGCTCCGGATCCCCTTTCCCCTGACCTGGTCAATCCGGTTGCCTCGGACAAGGGGCAGGGCCTGGGAATAGTCCTGGCCGGAAGAGACCCCAGACGCTCCATACCCGCATCCACTCTGGCCGGGATGGCCGGGATTTTCAGAAACAGGGTAAACAGCTCCAGAATAGTTCTTTTGGGCAGCAAAGCAGAGATTCCCCTGGCCCGGGAGTTCAGGGATCTGGCTGGAAAAGCCCAGACAGCAGAAATAGAAGACCTGACCGGAAAGACCGCGCTTAAGGACCTCCCCGAAGTGCTGGGTTCACTTGAAATGCTTCTCACTCCTGATACCGGGACCATGCACCTGGCCGCCCATATGGGGACCAGGATAACTGCTTTTTTTATCTCATCGGCCTTTTGTTTTGAAACCGGGCCGTACGGTCCGGGTCACAGAGTGTTTCAGACCATGCCCGGGTGCGCACCCTGTATCGAGTCCAGAAAATGTAAATTTGATCTGATCTGTCATGAGATATTAAAAAGCAGAAGTACTTTCAGGGCCCTGTGGAAAGACCTGGATTTTACCGGAGAGGACGCGGCAGTCTTTAATTCATTCCTGGACGATCTGGGGGTGAATTACCGGCCCGTCCAGGGTCTGGATAAACTTGCCGACAAAAGAAAGGCCTTGAGGGAACTTATCAGACGGCACCTGGGATACAGCCCGGTCAAAACGGACATTCCCCCAGAGATCAGTAACATTTTTTTTCATGAACAGCAGTGGATGCTGGAAAACCCTTAACAACGTGAAAAAGTCCTTATTCAACTGGCATAGTGTCTAATCAGGAGAATGTTTTTTTAAATGATTAAAGATAATTATGGAAGAACGGTCAGTTATTTACGCCTGAGCGTTACTGACAGATGCAACCTGAACTGTTTTTATTGCCGTCCCTGCAAAAACATCCGGTATCTTCCCCATAAGGATGTTCTTACGTATGAGGATATGTTTTACCTGCTGGAAACAGTTTCAGGAATGGATGTCCAGAAGGTCCGCTTGACAGGGGGGGAGCCCTTTGCAAGGCGCGATATTATATATTTTCTAAGCAGAGTGCAGAATAATTTTCCCGGCCTGGACATCCGGCTGACCACTAACGCCACTCTGATCCCCGGTAAGATCAGAACTTTGCGTGATGTGGGCATCAAAGGGCTGAATATCTCCCTGGATACCCTGGACCGGGAAAAATACGAGAGCATTACCGGAGGTGATTATTTGAGTAATGTCCTTGCAGCCATTGATGAATGTCTGGAAGAGGGGATAAGAGTCAAGGTAAATGTGGTGGCCCTTAAAGGGGTTAATGACGATGAGCTTGCAGATTTTGTCAGGCTGGCTCTGGATAAACCATTGGACCTGCGTTTCATTGAATTTATGCCTATCGGGCAAAAAACTCTATGGAAAAAAGAACATTTCTGGTCTTCAGATCAGATACTTAAGGACGTGGAAAATTTAACCCGGCTTGAGCCTCTTGCCGAAGCAGGGAAAAGTCATGGTCCGGCCAGGATTTACCGGCTTCCTCAGGGCAAAGGCAGAATCGGCTTTATTTCTCCCTTAAGCAATCACTTCTGCGCAACATGCAACAGACTTCGAATTACCGCGGACGGACGTCTGCGCACCTGTCTTTTTTCTGATAAGGATTACCGGTTGATGCCTCTTATCCGTTCTCCTAAAATCAGTCTTGAAAAATTAAGAGATGTTCTGGACAGGGCCGGGCGTAAAAAACCCATCGGACATGAACTGATAGGGCAGAGAAATCAGGAATCCAGTATCTGCAAGCGGCTGATGTCATCCATTGGCGGATGACTCTGATCAGCCGGCGATCATGTTTTTTTAGCGGCAAACGAACAGTCAATAAATATAAAGTAAATGATAACGGGTCTCTAAAACCATCCAGCCAGTGCCGGATTTATGTAAAAATGCTTAAAGTAACTGTTGATCTTGGGGCCATCAGGCACAACTACCGTGTTTTACAGGATATTTGCCCAAATGAGATGATGCCCGTGGTCAAGGCCGACGCATACGGCCACGGTATTATTCAGGTGAGCAAAGCCCTGGCTGACCAGGGAGCCGGGGCTTTTGCCGTGGGTACGGTAAGCGAAGGGCTAAGTCTAAAAAAATCCCTGGTCGGCGTGGAAATATATTCACTTCTGGGTCCTTATACAGATGAGGACTATCATGAAGTAGCTGTTTCCGGAATTATTCCCGTTATTCACTCATGGGAACAGTTGTCCAGAATGGCTCAGCATGTTTATTCCGGAGACAGGGTCAAGGTTGGACTCAAGTTTGACACCGGCATGGGCAGGCTTGGGTTCCAGCCCGGAGACGCAGCACGGTTGTGTGATTTTTTCAAGGGCAGCAGGCGGCTCAGTCTGGAGATTGTCTCTTCTCATCTGGCCTGCGCAGATGGGCCGGAGTACGCACGTCAGGTGCTGAAGCAGGTTGAAACCTTTGAGGCTGTATGTCGCAGGTTTGACCAGGCCGGTCTGGGGCATAAAAAATCCCTGGCCAATTCCCCGGCCATTTTTAATTATCCCGGAGCATGGGGTGATATTGTCAGGCCAGGCATAGCTCTGTACGGGGGGAACCCTTTTGCCGGAACGTCCTGGGCGGAAAAAGGCCGATGCCTGCGGCCGGCCATGAAAGTCACTGCTCCGGTATTGTCGGTGCACTCCCTGCCCAAAGGTAAAGGAATCAGCTACGGACTGACCTTTACCGCGCCCAGGGATATGCAGGTGGCCATAGTGGGATGCGGTTACGCGGACAACTATCCGCGGTTTTTGTCCAACCGGTCATGGATGCTTTTTCAGGGGCAGAGACTGCCGGTGGCAGGCCGGGTCTGTATGCAGATGACCGCTGTTGACGCTTCTTTTGTTCCGGGTATATCAGCAGGAGATGAAGTTTTTGTGCTGGGAGGAGACGGGCAGGGGGACATAGATGTTCACGAACTTGCAGGCTGGTGGCGGACCATGTCCTATGAAGTGTTCTGCATGCTGGGAAAAAATGAAAAAATTTTTGTTGATTCCTGATTGTTCCGGGTCATTTAATGTGGATTATCCTTTCATTTCTTACTGCAATCTGCGAGGCGGTCAAAGACGCTCTGTGCAAAAAGTCCCTACAGGATTTTGATGTTTTTACCATTGCCTGGGTATGGAAGTTCTTCAGCCTGCCTTTTATTCTGCCTCTGATCTTTTTTATTCCCATTCCTGAGCATCTGCCAGGTTTGTTCTGGCTGGCCCTTGTTGTGGGAGGGGGGTTGAACATCCTGGCCACGCTTTTGTATATCAGAGCTATAAACCAGTCAGACTTGTCTATAACCCTTCCCCTGCTCAGCTTTACCCCGGTATTCCTTCTTGTTACCTCCCCGGTCATGGTGGGGGATGTCCCGACCTTGCCAGGTTATGCCGGAGTTTTGTTGATTTTTTCCGGATCATATCTTTTGGGCATCAAGGATCGAACCACGGTCTTCAGTCCATTAAAGGCCATAGTAAGGGAACCTGGAGCCAGGAGCATGCTTCTGGTGGCTCTTATCTGGAGCGTGGCCGCCAATATGGATAAACTGGGCGTGATGTCCACCAGCCCCTTTTTCTGGGCTGTCTGCGTGCAGAGCTTTATCTCTCTGGGGCTCAGCATTGTTTTGTGGTTCAACCGCTCTGCATTAAGAGGCCGCACAGGAAACAGCCTGAAAATGCTTTTGCTCATCGGTTTTTTTACCGGAGCAGGCTTTATTTTCCAGATGAGCGCTATCAAGCTCGGTCTGGTTCCTTATGTTATTGCTATCAAAAGGACCAGCATTGTTATGGGCGTACTTGTGGGCGGGCTTTATTTTATGGAAAAAGACCTCAAGACCAGATTTGTTGCGGCTGGTGTCATGCTTGCCGGAGTTTTGCTTATCGCTGCTTCATAGCAGTGCCGCATTGCTGTGCGCCACAGAGCACCCGGATAATTATGATCCATATCTAACCGGCTTTTTTGAAAAATTCTGGATAGCGTCTGAAAATCAATTTTTCAATTTCCACCAAGATGAATAGAACTACCCCAAAAAAGATTATTTTTACCCATGCTCCGGGCCCAAGGGCCTGGGTCTTGAAAAGATGCTGCATGGGCGGCAGATAGGTAAAGCAGAGCTGAAGAATCGCCAATACCGCAATGGATATGAGCACAGGTCTGCTGCCCAGTATCCCGTGCAGATTCCACGAAGCTTCCCGGATGTAGCGACTGCTGAACAGGTAGAAAGCCTGTCCGGTTACAAGGGTGTTTATAGCCGCAGTGCCTGCCAGGGCCCTGGATCCTCCGTCGGCCAGAACCAACTGATAATGCCCCAGCGCTCCTACTACCAGAAGGACGGCGACAAAAGAGATGCGCCAGAGCAGGAAAGGGGATATCAGTTCTTCGCCGGCCGGCCTGGGAGGCCTCTTCATGACATTGTCTTCAGGCCGTTCAAAGGCCAGAGCCAGGGCCAGGCTGACTGCCGTGACCATGTTTATCCAGAGAATCTGAGGAGGGGTGACAGGCAGGGAAAAGTGTCCTGACGCGTCAGAAAGCCCCAAGCCCAGGAAGATAGAGGCAATGACCAGCAGGGCCTGTCCCCCATTGGTAGGCAAAATAAAAAGAATGGCCTTTTTGAGATTGTCGTAGACTGTTCTTCCTTCTTCCACTGCACTGGCAATGGAAGCAAAGTTGTCATCGGCAAGGACCATGTCAGCTGCTTCCTTGGCGGCTTCGGTACCGCCTTTGCCCATAGCCACCCCCACATCCGCCCTTTTCAGGGCCGGAGCATCATTGACACCGTCGCCGGTCATGGCCACGATATGATTCCCGGCCTGCAGGGCTTTGACCAGCCTGAGCTTATGTTCGGGACTGGTCCTGGCAAACACATCTACCTCGGGCGTAATCTTTTGAAGTTCTTCATCGCTTTTTTTCTCCATATCCTGGCCTGTGAGAACTGTTTCCCCGTCGCCAATGCCCAGTTTTTCAGCAATGGACAGCGCAGTGAGAGCGTGATCCCCGGTGATCATCTTGACTTTGATTCCGGCTGACTGACATTCTCTGACAGAAACACATTTTCCTATAAGGCTGGCTGCAGCCCTGACAGCTTCATCCCGGGGAGGATCAATAATTCCAAACAGCCCCAGGAAAGTGAATCCCTGCTCCAGGTCGTCTTCTTCAATTTTCCGGTGGCTGTCTCCGGCCTTTTTTACAGCTATGGCCAGGAGTCTCTGTCCTCTGGAAGCGATATATCCGCCTTGCTCCTGCCAGAAATCCGGATCAATGGGCTGATCCTGACCGGTTTTACGCTGGGTGGAGCATCTTTCCAGAACTTTTTCCGGGGCACCTTTAAGAATGATTATTTTTCCGCCGTCCGGCTCCTGGTTCAGGGTGGCCATTATTTTATTTTCCGAGCTGAAGGGGACAACGTCAATTCTTTTATTTTCCTTATTTACATGTTCGTGGTCCAGTCCGGCTTTCATGGCGACACTGATCAGGGCGCCTTCGGTGGGTGCGCCGTCCAGTTTCCATTGTCCCCGGGATTCATGAACTGCGGCTTCGTTGCACAGGAATGCTGACTTTAGTGTTTCCAGGAGTACAGGATGTTCCGCCGGGTTTATTTCCTTGTCTTCCAGCTTGAATTTTCCTTCGGGCGAGTAGCCTGTCCCGGTTATCCGGTAAAGACCCTGGGCTGTCCGGATATTCTGGACGGTCATTTCGTTCCTGGTCAGAGTTCCTGTTTTGTCTGAGCAGATTATATCTACTGAGCCCAGGGTTTCCACTGCCGGCAGTTTTCTGATGACCGCGTTTCTTCTGGCCATTTTCTGTACGCCTATAGCCAGGGTTATGGTCATAATAGCGGGCAGGCCTTCAGGGATGGCGGCTACAGCCAGGCCTACCGCCGCCATGAACATGGCGTCAACCGCGTATCCCTTGAACATGACCCCGAAGAAAAAGGTCAGGCCGGCCAGAATGATTATGGCTATAGTCAGGAAATGTCCAAATGTGGTTATCTGCCGGAGCAAAGGAGTGGTCAGGGTCTCTACCTGGCTGAGCATTGAGCTGATCCGTCCGATCTGGGTATTTTCCGCGGTGGCGGCAACCATGCCCCGGCCCTGACCGTAAGTGACCATTGTTCCGGAAAAGGCCATCCCGGACCTGTCGCCAAGAGGAGCTTCTTCATCCACCTGGTAGGAGTTTTTATCCGTGGCCACAGACTCCCCGGTGAGGGCTGACTCGTCTATCTGCAGATTCCTGGTTTCAAAGAGTCTCAGGTCAGCCGGGACCTTGTCTCCAGGCGTAAGAACCACCACATCCCCAGGGACCAGATCACTGGCCGGGATGTTTTGTTTGCGGCCGTCTCTGATAACCACGGCTCCCGGACTGAGCATGTCTCTGATGCTGTCCATGGATTTCTCGGCTTTTCCTTCCTGGATGAATCCAATAAGGGCGTTGACTATGGTCACCGCAAAAATGACCATGGCGTCAATCCATTCCTGCAGCAGAGCGGTAACGACCCCGGCCGTGAGCAGAACATAAATCAGTACATTATGAAATTGCAGGATAAAACGGATCACAGGGCCGCGCCTGGATGCCTGGGTAAGAGTATTGGGCCCCAGGGCGTCAAGTCTTTTCTGTGCTTCTTCCAAGCTTAGTCCGTTTGAGGAAGACTGCAGGATATTAAAAGCTTCCTCAACAGGAAGGCCATGCCATTTGTTTTTTTCTGTGATTTTGGATGTGTTGATCATAGTTGTCTTTAAAAAGGTGTCTGCAGATATAAGAAAAAAAGACCGGCTCCAGGATTAAAAAAATATTGTTAATACTAAGCATATACGGCGTATGGCTGTTCAACAGCACTGACGGCGGTTTTCTTGTTTGATTTTGCTGAACAGAGACAAAAAATTTCGAATAGATAAGTATATCCTAATTCTGATTTTTTCAAATCACAATATCCCTATATATAAAAATTTATGCCGGTAGAAACAAAATAAACATAAAATCCAATTTTAAAAGAAAAATGAAGAAAATTTAAGAAAATCAAGTTTTATATTGTTTATAAAATTATTCTGTCGGTTTAAAAAACGCTGTTTTTTCCCATGGGGCAAGGTTTTGTGAACTGGATGTCAAACTGTACTGAACACGGGGTAAATAACGATTTTAGAAAAATAAATAATGTATTCCAGGCATTTACGTTGTAAAGAAATGAAAAAGAACATGGGGCTAAATAGTCTGTTTTTTCAGGTTGTCACCTGATCGTAGTTTTGAGTATTGATCTTACCCATGATGAACGCATGGGAAAGAATCCAGTTAATCCTCGAAAAATCCCTTAAAACAGGACTTTTTCAGCTGTGGATCAAGCCTTTGAAAGGTGTTTACGACTCTGAATCAAGACGTCTAAGTCTGGAAGCCCCCAATGAATTTATTGCTTCATGGGTCAAGGAAAAGCTGGAAGATATTCTGCTTGAATCCTGTCGCGACGTGCTCGGCCTGACCCCGGAGCTTGAGATCAGCTCTCCCAAAAACAATGGTATTTCCTGTCCCATCAAGGCTGGACGTAATATTACCAGACAGGAGCAGCCTGCCCTTCCGGTCAAGACGCCGCTGAATGTAGTTTCTTCCTTTCAGTTTGATTTTAAGGATTTTGTTGTGGGCCCGTGCAATGAACTTGCGTATGTGGCCTCTAAGAGTTTCTGCAGAGAGGCTATTTCTTCGGATCAATTGTTTTTGTGTTCATCCACCGGACTTGGCAAAACCCATCTTGCCCAGTCCATGGGAAATTTTCTGGGCAACCATTCCAATAAAAAAAATGTAAGGATCGCTTATCTTACAGCGGAAGAATTTGCCAGCCAGCTGGTGGTGGCCCTGAAAAGCAAACGCATGGAAGAATTCAAGGCCAGATTCAGGGAACAGATTGACGTGCTTTTGATAGAGGATATACATTTTTTCCAGGGTAAAGAAAAGATTCAGGATGAATTTCTGTCCACAGTGAATTCGCTTCAATGCAGGGGCAAAAAAATAGTCTTGACCAGCACCTTTTTACCCAAAGAATTAAACGGCATTGATTCCAACCTGGTTTCGCGCATGTGCCGTGGTTTTCTCGCGGTTATTGAACGACCTGATGTGAAAACCAGGCAGGAGATAGTCAGGAATAAAGCCAGATCTCTTCAGGTCAGTCTGCCTGAAGAGGTTACTGATTTTCTTGCCGGAAGGATTCAAAAGGACATTCGTCAGCTGGAAAGTTGTCTGCACAATCTGGTGTTTAAGGCCAGGATGCTTAAAGAGAGTATTACCCTTGAACTGGCAATGCAGGTTATTCAAAATTATGATGTGCAGGACACCAGGCTGGATATAGACCAGATACTGTCCCGGGTATGCGATTTGTTCCAGATTTCTCAGGAGAGTATCAGTTCCCGAAGCAGAAAAAAGCAATATGTTATGGCCAGGAACGTGGCTTTTTATGTTGCCAGAAGATATACGGATTTTTCTCTCAAGGAGATAGGATACCGTCTGAACCGCAGGCATTCAACCGTGATTAAGGGAATTACCAGCGTTGAAAAAGAACTGTCCCGTCATTCCCCCCTGGGCAGACAGATCAAACAAACCATCAACCAGGTAGTCACCTGAGCCTGTCAGCGGTTTTTTTCATTATCCAAAAAAGATGCCCCGGTTGCAAACTCTTTTCTATTTCAGGTCATGGTCAACTCCATGTTCCCCCACACAATAAGTTCATGGTCCAACTGGGCCAGGACACCGGTTATGCCCTTTTGCTGCAATTCCGCCTGCATTTGATTGATTCTTTTCAGGGACTTTCTGGAGCGCAGCGTATTGCAAAGAAAAGTTGCTCCGGCATCGGCCACAGCCCCGGACCTGGCCCTGACAGTCACCAGGTCGCCCTGGCCCAGGCTTAAAGAATGACCGATGGTAGCAGAAGAAGAACAGACAGCGCAGGGAGTTTCTTTTCTGGATATTTTTATGCCCAGGCTGACTGGTTCATCCGGGTGAGGAAGCAGGCCCACAACCCTGTCTTTGCTTGAATGCATGAATATATCCCCTCCATTTTCCACCAGGATGTCCGGGCTGAATTTGCTTCCATGGCCGGCTATGTCCTGGGCTATGGCCCCGGCTACCGCAGCCATGGGACCCACCCCGAAGAGGGAGGAGGCCCTAGCCATGGCCCGGATGATTTCAGGAGCGTTTTTGTCTGGTTCAACAGGTATCAGGGAATGAGAAAACTCCGGGTGCAGATATATATATCCCTTGATATCCCGGCGGATCTTGTTCAGTCTGTCCAGAACGTGCGGCTTAAGGTCTGTTTTGCTGATGATATAGAGATCACTCTGTTCCACCACTATCTGAGCGGCTGTTTCGTCCGAATCAGCAGTGCAGAAGTTTCTGTAGGACCTGTGATGACTTAAATGTTTCATGTCTTGCGTCTGTTTATGAAAACTGCCGATACAAAAAATTATATATGATATCTGTGATAATTCCGACCTGCAACCGGGCATCTTTTCTGGAAAGGGCCGTATCATCGGTACTTAAGCAGAGCTTTTCACCTCTTGAACTTATTATTGTGGATGATGGTTCAACCGATGAAACCTCCTGGATTGTCCATTCTTTTGAGGATAAACGAGTACGTTATTATTATCAAGAAAATAGAGGAGTGTCCGCAGCCAGGAATCTGGGGTTGAGCCTGGCCAGGGGAAAATATGCAGCTCTGCTGGATTCCGACGATTACTGGCTGCCTGAAAAGCTTGAGCAGCAGCTCAGGTTTATGCAGGAGGGAGGTTTCAGGATTTCCCAGACTCAGGAATTGTGGATAAGAAATGGAAAAAGGGTAAATCCCATGGATAAGCATCAGAAGCCTTCCGGCTGGATTTTTGAAAAATCTCTGGAACTTTGCCTGGTCAGTCCTTCATGCGTGATTATGGATATGGACTTGCCCGCCAGGGGGTATACCTTTAATGAAAAGCTTCTGGCCTGTGAAGACTATGATTTGTGGCTGCGCATAAGTCTGGAGTATGCTTTTGGATTGTTGCCCCGGGCCCTCACTGTCAAGACCGGGGGCCACTCTGATCAGCTTTCACGAAAAATATCCGGGCTTGATCTTTTTCGGATTTATTCCCTGCTTGATCTGGAAAAAAAAGCCGGTCTGAGCGCTGATAAAAGAAAGCTCGTCAAGAAAGTCCTGCTTGATAAGGCCATGATATATATAAAAGGGTGCCTGAAAAGAGCAAGGTTTGAGGAAGCCTTGAGGATAAGAGAGCTTCTTCAAGGCAGCCTGCAGAGGGAAGATGGTGAAGGGTCCAGGGGTGAACAGGGAGTGAATGCCGCCGGGCAATGAAATGTTTGATTCCCAAGCTGGCTGTTGAAAATCTCCCAATTGCTGCGTCGCTGCAAAAAGTTCAAACTCTTACGTATCATATATACGCCCCAGTGAAACGAAAGAAGGTTTCACGGGGTAAACTTTGATCTTGAACTTTTTTTGTTGTTTATCCGGCACCCACTTGAGTTGGCAGCAAGAACTCATGCCGATAAATATCCACTCAAGTGGGTGCCGGACTGTCGCTTGGAATTTTTGAACAGCCAGTTGAATAAGGATTTTTTCAACACGCTGCTAGAGATGGCAACCGGACCAAACCAGGTTAACCGATTTCCTTTTTGCTGACGGCTTCCTTTTTCAGGGTGTCCAGTATGTCTGAGAGTACCGGCTTCACGTTTTCCCGGATATCTCCGGCCACTATGATAAACAGCAGATCATCGCCTGGCTTGAGTACTCCTTCCTCGGCCTGGACGATTATCCTGAAAATGCCGGGCTTTTTTTCAAAGTGCTTTCTGATCTGTTCTATTTTTTCATAGTCCGGAGTCACCTCTACCCGGGAAACTGGGGCGTGGTCTTTTCTTGACCAGGCACGCACAACCCCGTTATGAATAAGAAGCATGCCTACGTTTTCGTGAAAATCCGGATCTTTTTTCAGATCCTGTATGGTTTTTGATATGTCCATTTTACCGCCTTTAACGATTTATGGGTTGAGCTGATTATGACTATGTACAGCTTGTCTTCGCTTATAAAGCAATTGCCGGAAATTGATCAGCCTGAACTTGTCTCCCCGGCCTACGGCGTCTGGATTATCCGGACTGACCGGCTGCCCGATTCCATACCCGGAACTCTGCAAAGCTACGGAGGCTGGCAAGCTGCCAGTACAGACCGGCAGAGCCTTTGGATTTTCTGGTCCAAAGAGGTTTTATCCGCATGCGCCCAGATAAATGAACTGCTCGGCAAGGAGGATGACAAGTTATCTTTTCAGGTTTTGCCGGTCAAGATAATTGTGGGCTCCGGCCTGGATTATTCCCTGAGTATAGAGAAACAAATTTCTGAGTCTGAATTTCCCGAACCTGACGATTTTCAGATCTGGGTGCATACCCAGATCAAGAAACTCAGCCTGGAATCCCCTGCTGCTTTTGATCTTTCCGGGACCGGCCAGTGGCTTCTGTTTAAGGACTCTAAGCCGCCGTCCTTTTCCAGAACTCCGGCCTGGATTTATATTGTAAAGGCCGCGAAAACTTTGACTGATTCCCGGATTGCCGGAAAATGGGACATGCAGAAACAAAAGCTCAAGCAGGACGCCGAAAAAAATGGATTGGGAGTCAGGTATGTGGGGGAATGGCTGGTGGTCTATATTGACGGCATTCGCCAGCTCAGAACCTGGGCTCTGGAATCTCTGTCCGTGTTTCAGGGGGTTAAAAAGGGTAAATATCTATCATGCCATATGCTGTGCAGGGAAATTGAGGACAAAAAGCGCGAGCAGTTTATTCTTGCCCAGGTTTCAGGCCTGAACTGGTCACAATTCGAACCTGACACCCTGTACCTGCCTCTTAAAAATGTTTTTCAATTAGGAACAGGTTTCAAAATGGCAGACGCTGCCAGGGTGTCAGGACAGAGAACCATCCATGACCTTGCAGGGGTCAGAATTGACCGTGAGCTTTTGGGTGAGATGGAAAAAAGACTGGATGTCTTCCTGCCTGCCGGTCTTACAAAAGGCAGTCACGAAACCTGTTTTTACTGCGGCCTGAAATGTCACAAGGTACAGGCCTGTCCCACCAGGAATGAGAGAACCCTTGATGCCGCCGGGGAACAACTGGAAAAGAAAGGGTTGAAAGAAATTGCCAGGGCCCTGGAAGAACTGGGCCGGGAAATATCTTCCGGTACAGCATTAGAAGATATTATCAGGCAGTCTAAAACCAAAGCTCTGGTACTGCGGGCGATCTTTGCCATCAACTATCCAGCTCAGCACAGGACTATAAGGCTGGTCTGGCGAAGCCGGGGCTCTGACTGGCCTCAGGGACTTCGCCTGCTGACACAGGTTGAGGAAAGCAGGATCTGGAGCGCCCTGGAAAGTCTGCGCACAGGACAGACGGGTGTTGCCGGATCCAGTGCCAGGAAAGCCGGATTTCAATACCCCAGAGACTACCAGCCCAAAACTCTGCAGGGTTTTATCGCTCTGGAAAAGGAAAGTCATGCCCAGGCTGAATCTTTTTTTGATGAGGCCATCCTGCTTGGCTACACTCCTTTGCATAAAGCCTGGCACCTTTATCTTAAAGCCAGAATAAAAGAGGTTGAAAATAACTTTGCCAGAGCGCAGCTGCTCTATCAGGAAGCCCTCAAGGCTGCTCCTCAAATGAATGAAGCCAGATACAGACAGGGTGTATGCATGGTCAAGGCCGGCCATCTGGATCAGGCCTTTGGCTTTATGACCCGGCTGATCCGAGAACAACCTGAATATTTTAATTATATCCTTATTGATCCAGAGCTTGGAAACGGACATGGACATTTTATGTCCAGCCTCTATCCACTCTGGAAAAAAACAGCAAGAGAAGCAAAATCCATTGAGGAGCTTTTACCCAAGCTGGAAAAAAAAATATCAGCCTGGTTTGATCCGGGACTGCCGGCCAGAGAATCTTTGAGCGGACATCTGGACTTTTTGCGGGGTTACAGCGGTATTGAGAATTACGTGGCCAGGACCAGGATTATCAGCGGCTGCAAAAAATTACAGGAAGATCTGTCCAAAAAAATTGAAGAGCAGATTCTGAACCTCAAGAAAGAACAGGAGGCTTTGCAGGACAGGTTGAAAACCGTTAAAGCCCGGGTGGCCTGGTTTCCTGCGGCAGATTTTTTCATGGGCGGATTCAACCAGAAAGCAAGAGACGCAGCCCAGATACTTAAAGACGCGGCCCTGGAAGACATCCAGACAGCTTCCGGTTTTAAAAAGGCACGAAAACTTGCTGATCAGGCAGAAAAAATGATTGTTGTGCTGGAAAAAAAGGCTGGTTCTCTGAATACAATAAGAGATGGAATGCTTTTTATTCTGATTATGCTTAAAACGTTTTTATTTACGTTTATAGCAGGTCTGATCGTGTTTTTTATTGCCGCATCCGGCATTGCTTATCTGGGAACTCGTTATGACCTGGCATGGGGAAGTATGATTTTAGAACAAAAACTGGATGTTTTTCAAGGGGGAATAGTTATTGTGCTGCTGTTTGCCGTGGGCTTTGCCGCCATCCGGACGGTTCTTGTGTTTGACAGAAAAAAGCAAGGCTATCTGCGCAGAAAAAAATAAAAAAAAGCGGGCGTAAAAGCCCGCTTTTTTAATGTAAACTGTAAGATGTGATTAAACACATCCGGTAGGTTTGGGAAGTCCAGCCATTTTACAGGCTCCCTTTCCAGGTCCTGAAGGAAACAGTTCGTAGATGTGTTTGAGTTTGAAACCGGTCACCTTGGACAGGATGCGAACCATGGGGGCAATACCATTCTTTTTGTAGTAGTCTTGCAGGAAATCAATGACTTTCTGATGTTCGTCGGTCATTTCTTTTATTCCTTCGCTTTCCTTTACGTAATCCACCCATTCAGGGCTCCAGTCTTCAAATCTCTGCAGGAAACCATCCTCATCTACTTCAAATTGTTTCCCCTTAAATTCAACAACTGCCATGCTAATTACCTCCTTAATTGATTATTACGGAAAAAGGCTTTGACTATATCAATGTCAAACACAAAATGCATTTGATTTATGAAAAGTACGCAACCTACTCTTTAACAAAACACGGTTAATCTAAAATTCATAACGCTTTTTTGTCAATGCCTTAATTGATAAAATTCGATATTATCTTCACAAGCTGATTTCAGCAAGACTTTTTTTTGCATAGCAAAGAGTCGGATCAAGTTCAAGTGCTTTGGACAGCATTTCCGCGGCAGCCTTGTTTTGTCCGGTTTTTTGATAGCATAGTCCAAGATTGGCAAGGTCCGTGGCAGAGCCGCTGTCAAGACTCAGGGCCTTTTTAAAATCACTGGACGCGGATTCAAATTTTTGCTGCTTGAAATAAGCTACTCCGCGAAGATTATAGTATTCCTTGACCTGGGAGTCCAGGGTTACGGCCATATCCAGAAAAGGAATGCAAGCCTGCCATTGTTCCATACCAGAAAGTGTGTAGGCCGTGTAAAAGGCGCAAAGGGCCTTTGATTCGGCATCAGGCTGAATATTTAATGCCTGTTTAAAATTCAGCAGAGCCTGATCCTGATCATCCATGCGCAGGCAAAGCAGGCCCCGGAAAAAAGGAATAAAAAAGCCCTCAGGATAAATAGCTGATAATTTTTCCAGACCCTGAAAGGCCTGAAGAGGATCAGTTTCTTCCGCCAGAATGCGTCCTGCTATCAGCCCCAGGCTCGGCCTGGACGCGCGCTCCCGAAACAAGAAACCGGGAATGAAGTTGTAATTGGCAGGAATCTGGAGATCCTGATGGGTGGTGGATACGGAGAATGTGTTAAAACCGAGATCTTTAAGCTTACGGCAGAGATCTGTAAGCTCCAGACCCATATCCAGCCCGGATATATCAGGCAGAGACTGCAGGTTTGTCAGAGGCCCATTGGTCAGCCATTTGAACTGGTCAAGGGATCTGTATTTGGGCAGACCGGAAGCCTCGTAATTGCTGGCGCTTTGAAAATCTCCGGCAAGCTGGGCTACCTCTGTGAGTGCTCTGATGGCAGCTTTGGCCGGAGAGGTGGCAGTCCCCGCGGTAAAGACTATTTCGCTTAGTTCCGGAAAAGTAGCCGGATCATAGGCCAGGGCCGCTACAGTGGGAGCCGGCATGCCCAGGGTAAAATCTTTGAGCAGTATTTTTATATTGTTGCGGTGAAACCGGGACAGCAGGTCCATAAGGACAGGATCACTGACTGACTGCTGGTCTATGGTTGGAGTAACCCGGGACCTGGAGTTTATTTCCGCGCAGCAATGCCTTTCAATTAGTTCGCATACTCCCTGGAGAATAGATTCCTCAAAGGTGTTTCCGGCACTGCATCCGTTAAATTCATTGAGCTTTTTAAACCAGCTGAACGGGATGAGATAATCCTTTTTTTCATGAATAAGGGTGGCTGGAGCAAACTGCCATTTAACCAGGGAAAGAACTTTTCTGGCATTGGATACGGATATGTCTTCGTTTACTGACTTGATGATTTCATTAACCGGAATCAGTCTGTTTCCGGCTGTTTTTTCGGCCTGATCCCAGGTCATATTCTCAAAATTATGTTCATCTGCGGTAAAGCTGAAATAGGAAAACCTTTCAGCCATTTCCATAAGGGCTGATGCCTGGGCTTGAACCGGAGTGGCGCCTTTGCCCATCTGTTTTCTGGCAGGCATTGTCACCCGCGCTTTTTCACCGCAGATACTTAAATACACCGGAATGCCCAGCCTGCCTGTATCAATTCTCTTGAGTTCAGAAAGGATCTCCCGGTCATGGCGCATAAAGGCGGCTCTGGCCCGGACCACGGTTTCAGAGGGGCTTAGCGCCTTGTCTGCGTCGGCAGTGTATTGTTTGAGGGATCTGCCAAGGGCAATCATGATTTTCTGGGTTTCATCCTGTAAATGGCGCAGAGAAATTTTTCCTGATTCTCCGCCTGATCATGGAGGCCTTTGTAGCCAATATTTTTTTGATCAATATGAAATTCTTTCCTGGCAGCCTGAAAAAAACCTTTGGCCTGCCTGCGGTAGTCAGCGGACAGGACCACTTCCGAAGCTGGTTTGTTATTCAGATGGGCCAGAAGAAACTTGACCAGTCCCCGGTAACCGCTTTCCCTGTAAAAAATTTCTGAACCAACAATACAGTCAAATTTTTCAGGAAGCCTGTCTTTGGTAAAATCCGCGCACACCACCTCGGCCTGGTCCTGGAGGTTGTTTTTAAGAATATTTATCTTGGCAAAGACTAGAGCCTCCGGGTTATTGTCTGAAAGGACTACTTTATTTCCCATGGCAGCGGCAAAAAGACCGGCCAGGCCGATGCCGCATCCCAGTTCAATAATGCTTCGTTTTTCAGACTCTGCGGGCAGAGAAGTCAGGTAGTAGCTTAATAGTATGGAGGCAGGCCAGATTTTGGCCCAGAAAGGCAGTTCAATGCGCTCTCTGGATTGTTCAGCCAGACGGTCAATATAGGTGTCAAGATCGGCTATCTGGAGGATCTTCAGGTGAAGGTTTCCCACAGTGACGTCCTCAAAGACCACCTCAAATTTGTCTGATACAATTGTTAAAAGAGTATCAAGATCGTTTTCAAGAAAGATTTTAGAAGCTTGCACCAAGGCCCCCGCTGATAACCAATACTTATTTCATGCCCGAAAGCAAGCATTGGCTGATAAGATTATCAGGAAATTAAATGGGTATGATAAACAGTTGGATTGGGTTCATTGATTGATAATCTGGAGCGGGAGACGGGATTTGAACCCGCGACTTCAACCTTGGCAAGGTTGCACTCTACCACTGAGTTACTCCCGCATGGAAAATTCTGGAGGCGGCATCCGGATTTGAACCGGAGAATGGCGGTTTTGCAGACCGCTGCCTTACCACTTGGCTATGCCGCCTGATAATCTGGAGCGGGAAACGGGATTTGAACCCGCGACTTCAACCTTGGCAAGGTTGCACTCTACCACTGAGTTATTCCCGCTTTGAAAAGAAGTTTTGATAAGGCAGAGCCGCTCCAGTGTCAAGGATTAATTAGTTTTCATCCGGAAACGGTTTTTTTTCCTTTTGGCGGCGTCAATCTGTACAATTATTTGTCAACGTATTAAGATACGCCTCCTCATAATTGCTTGATTTCCTTGCCAAAAGAAAAAACTCCTTGTTTCCGGAAAGAAAACCGACATTTTCAGCATCCTGAAAGAAAGATTTTTGCGGATGGAAACAAATTATCTGAGCTTACTCGGAGTTGTCTTAAAAAAATCAATCCCCAGGAAAGTAGATGAGTACTGGGTGGTTAAAAGTGTTCTTTTCCGGCGAGAACATATCTGACCCCTTCCAGCTTGCGAAAAGGCAGTCCTTTTTTTATGCCTGAAACCGCCAGAGCCGGGTCCTGGACAAAGGCTCCGCCCAGATAGTCCAGGCCCAGATCAAGAAGACAGGAGGCCATGGGGGTGCTGGGACCAAGCATGATTTTAACTGCGTTTTTCCTGGTCAGGTTGATAATTTCTCCCAGGGTATTGTTCAGTAGGGTGGTGGCGGTAATGGCGATCAGATCTGCCCGGGGCAGGATATCCTGTTTCATGTGCTCAGGGAGATCCATGCTGCCTGGAGACAATTCCAGGACCCAGAAATTATTAAAGTTCCGGCCCATTTTTTCCACAAAGGGAAAGTGCCCGATTATGGCCACATTTCTATCTTTTCCCAGGGAATGTATGAGGTCCTGGACTTTGGTCTCTGTTCCGGCTCTGTCCTGATTGAGTAAAGAGTTTATGGCTGCCAGCCCCAGGGAGGCATTGACTGTGTTCTGATGTTCCAGGCCGGAGGCAAGGGCGTGGACGGAATCTGCGTAATCAGGCGCGGAACTCAGGTCTTCACGGGTGGAAAGGGCCGGCTTTGAGCACAGTCCGGTGCCTGATTCGTTCATGACCGCGACCATGTGGGCGCCGGAATAAGTACTGAGGATTTTCGAGTCCGGACGGTCCAGGGCTTCTGAAATTATAGATTTAAGGATCCGGGAATGAGTGATGATCATTATTTGTCCTTGACTGTTAGCGTTCCACCGGGGCTTGCCCCGGGCCCGAACCAACATCCGCCGGGTTTATTTCAGGGATTCAGGGTTTACCAGCCTGTTACCACTAAGAAGCTGCTGGCTGAATTATTATCCTGGATTCGAATTTAAGCCAAGAATAAAAATGGGCACGGATCTTTACATTCGCAGGGCTTTGAGCTAAAGAGTACAATTTTTATGAAGGAGAGAGTATTGATATGAATAATCAGGATATTGAATATTTTAAAGCCATGCTCAAAACAATGCGCGAAGATATTCAGCAGGAAGGCGAAAATACCATCGAAAATATGACTGAAGACCGGGAGATGCACGCGGATCCGGCTGACCGGGCTTCAGCTGAGTCTGAGCGGGCCTTTATCCTCCGGCTGCGTGACCGGGACCGCAAACTTATTCAGAAAATCGACCAGGCCCTGCAAAGGATTGAAGAAGGAAGTTTCGGGGTATGCGATGAATGCGGTGATGATATAGCCATCCCCAGGCTCAAGGCCCGTCCGGTTACCACCCTGTGCATTAAATGCAAAAGCAGGCAGGAACAGGCTGAATCCCTGCACGGAGATTGATCCTTCTGAATACTCAAAAAAAATTACTGTTTATCCGTAATCCAGACTGATCCATATCCGGGCTCAGGATTATAAGTGGAACCGCCTGACAGGTCCTTTTGAGGCCCTGCAGCTGCAGGCAGGTTGTGAGCGGTTTTTAAATATGGAAGCCAACTTTTTCCGTTTCGCTATTGACGAGCTAAGCTCTTCAATTAAAGGACTGCGGATAAAGAAAGTCTTTATGCCCGGTCAGGGTGTATGGACTTTTTCTTTTGGCGGACCAGTTAACCTTTTGTTTTTTTGTCTTCCCAGAACAAAAGGTTTTTTTCTTTCCCGGGATAAGCCAGCCAACCCCGCCCACCCTTCATCTCAGGCCATGTGGCTGCGCAAGAGGATCAAAAACCGAAAGATTGTCAGCTGCAGAAATTTCTGGCCCAGGCGCAGGGCAGCCTTTGAATTGTCCGGTACTAAAGAATTTCTGGTTCTGGATATCAGCAACGGGATATCCCTGGTTCCTGATCCGGGTGAGCCGGAAGCAAGCCTGTCCTGGCCTGATCCGGAAGAAATCGGACTCAGCCAGGAGATCTGGAAAACTTATCCCCATATCACTCCTCCCCTTCGCCGCGCCCTGTCCGGGCTTCCCCCGGAAAGAGGCCGTCAGCTTTTAAGAAACCTTGAACTGGGAAATCCACCAGGATTTTATCTTTATGAAGATAAAAAGGGTAACAGGCAGCCTGGATGTTTTTTGCCGTATGACGCGGCTGAATATGAAACTTTTCCCAGCGCGTTGGAAGCATCCCGGGCTTATGGATGGCCCATAGTGAGCGAAGTGCTCAGTGATGTCGGCACCCGGATCAGGGCGGTTGATTCAGAAATTAAGAGACTCGGCAAAAACCTGAATAAGCTTAGTAAGGACAAAGAAAGGCTGAACCTGATGGTTCAAATGGGCCAGTTCGGGGATCTGATAAAGGCAAATCTGTACAGCCTTGATTCAGGGGCAAGGAAGGAAGAGCTGCGCCTCAGGGACGCTGACGGATCAGAAGTAAACATCCGCCTTAATCCGGAAAAGACCATACAACAGAATATGGTCAGGTTTTTTAACCGGGCAGCCAAGGGACGGCGCGGTCTTGAATTTGTTCAAAAAAGAGAAAAAGAGCTGCAGCATAAACTGGAAAATATTTCTGCCGGTAATTTTGCTGATCTTTGTATCAGCCGTAAAGACAGCAGTGCAGCGGGAAAAGTATCCGGAACCAGATCCGCTTCTGGCTACAGTTCCTTTCGGTCCAGTGACGGCTTTCTCATTCTCCGGGCCAGAAACAGGCAGGCCGGACATAAACTCTTAAGCGCGGCAGCAGCGCCTCATGATCTGTGGTTTCATGTCCAGGACGGACCAGGGGCTCATGTTATTCTGAAAAGGGCGCATGAACTGACAGAAGTGCCTGAAACATCCCTTAAGGAGGCGGCTGGTCTGGCAGCCCTTGCCAGTTACAGAAAAAATGACCTCAAGGCCGCGGTGTATTGTGCCAGGGTCAAAGATGTGCGCAAAATCAAGGGTCTGCAGCAGGGAACGGTTCAGGTTGACAGGGTTCTCAGATCCTTAACCGTGTATATTGATCCGGATCAGGAAGATTTGCTGAAGATATCCTGATGATTATGTATTCAACCTGCTAAGTGAAGACAAAATTAGAAAAAAACATGATAAACAGCTACATGCTTGTACCCAAAGGAGATTGTTTTGACCAGAAATTTAGATGCTCACCTTGATGAACTGCAGGAAAAGATTAATGAACAGACCCTGGAAGATTTCGGGCCAGAGGTTTACAGCCGGTGGAAAGAACCCCGGCATATGGGCAGGATGGAAGATTATCATTCAAAATCGAGGTTGACCGGTTCCTGCGGGGACAGCGTGGAAATCTATCTTAAGTTTGAAAAAGACAGGATTGTTGAAGCCGGCTTTTTCAGTGACGGTTGCGGACCAAGTGTGGTTTGCGGCTCGGTTGCCTGCGAGCTGGCCCTGGGCAGAAACCTTGAGGATGCCGCCTCGGTAACCGGAGAAGATATCCTGAAGATATTAAAAGGTCTTCCTGAAGACAAGGAGCACTGTGCTTTCCTGGCTGCCCGGGCCCTGGAGGAAGCAGTTCATAATTATATCAAAGGATCATGAAGCCCTGAACCGGGGGCTGGCCGTAAATTCAGTGGCTGATCATAATATATGGTGAATAGATACATGTTTTTTTTCGGATTCTGGGTGAAAGAGTACCTACTTTATTATGCTTACCCGGGGAATTTAAGCCTGGCCGGCAAGTGCTATGAATATTTACTAAAAATACTAGATAGAAAAACTGATTCCGGATGTAATGACAGAGGTGCCTGTTCAGAAGGTGATTTGTTCTGAACAGGCAATATTCGAAAAAAGGTCAGGCTGATTTGGCTTCCTGTTCATAAATCAGCAGCGGTTCTACTCCATTTTCCACCACTGCCTTATTTATAAGACACTCTTTGACTCCTTTTAATGAAGGGAGTTTATACATAACTTCCAGCATGATGCTTTCCATGACATTCCTGAGTCCTCTGGCTCCGGTCTTTCTTTCAAGGGCCTGGTGGGCAATGGCTTTGATGGCGTTCTGAGTGAATTTCAGCTCGATATCATCAAGATCCAGCATTTTTTTGTACTGCTTGACCAGAGCGTTTTTGGGTTCGTTCAGAATCCTGATGAGATCGTCCTGGGTCAGTTCCTTTAAGGATGAAACCACTGGTATCCTGCCCACAAACTCAGGTATCAGGCCGAACTTGATCAAGTCCGCAGGGTGAGCCATGCGCATCAGGTCATCGGATGATTCCCGGTCCTTGTTAAAGAGGTCGGCTCCAAAGCCCATGCTGCTTTTCTGCACTCTTTGCCTGACAACACTGTCCAGACCTATAAAGGCGCCACCGGCAATAAAGAGGATGTTGGAGGTGTCCAGGCGGATAAATTCCTGCTGGGGGTGCTTGCGTCCTCCCTTGGGGGGAATATTTGCTTCCGTGCCCTCTATTATCTTGAGCAGAGCCTGCTGTACTCCTTCACCTGAAACATCTCTGGTGATGGACGGGCTGTCGGTTTTTCTGGCTATTTTATCTATTTCATCAATATAGATGATGCCCTTGCCTGCTGCCTCCAGGTCATAGTCGGCATTCTGGACCAGCTGGACCAGAATGTTTTCCACGTCCTCG
>JAWOGL010000025.1:0-4696 GCA_046496945.1 Desulfonatronovibrio sp. | reverse complement strand
GCCGTTCTCCAGTCCCTTGTAGTTGTGATGCACGAGTTTACCCACAGCACTGTAGCCTGGCTTCTGGGATACAAGTCGAACCCCCTGGATATTATCTGGGGCAATCCTTTAATGATGACCGGCTGGGACGAAGGCGTGCATTATTCCAAAATTTTCCCCTCCAGTCATCACTCTGCGGAAGCGATTATCGGAGGAAGTCCGCTCCTCGTCCATACGCTAATTGTAACCCTGGGCATTTTTTTTCTGGGAAGGGCCTGGATGAAAGAGAAGAAATGGTTTTATCATACCATCTACTGGTTCGTCATAGCCAACTTTATGGAACTGATCGCTTATATTGTGATGCGCCCTTTTGCTTTAGGCGGAGATACCGGCCATTTCAACCGGGGACTGGGGCTTTCTCCGTGGTTTCTTTTTATCCTTGGAACTTTGTTGATCATATTTGGACTGTACGTTCTCTTCAGGAAAATCCTGCCTCATATGTATATACTCTTTGCCCGGGGAAACAGAATGACCGAATGGATGATTCTACTAATGACCGCTTTTTTTCTTTTTCTCTGGGGAAGCGGGATAAGGGTGGTGTTTTACGTCTACCCAGATCCCCAATGGGTGTTCGGACTTATTGGGTTTGTGGCATTCCCTGCGGTTTTGGCCATTTTCAACCCCTCCCGGGATAAAAGGGTTTAACAGCGTGTTGAAAAAGTCATTATCAGGCCTCGATTATAATGACTGATTACCCCAGAATCAATCTTGCCAACCTTCCAATCATATCCTAACATTTATTCTTAAAAAACAGTGCGCGCTCATCTGCAGCGCGAAATGGCCGGCAACAACTCGTCTGTGCCCGGCTTAGCTTTCATCCTTGCTGTATGTACAAGATACATTAACCCGCCAGCTTCCGAGGATATTATGACGCCAGAAGAAAAAGCAATAGTAAAAGCAGTGGATGGTTATTCAGATGATATCCTGGAGCTTACCTGCAGACTGGTGCGCGAACCCAGCACCCTTGGCAATGAAGCTTCCGCGGTCACGGTCATGGAAAAGGAACTGAACAGGCTGGGGTACAGCCCGGAAAGAATTCCCATTGACCCGGTAAAGCTTAATGACCACCCGGGATTTGCCCCGGTTGACTGGGATTACCGTGAAAACGACGGACGGGACAATCTTGCCGCTGTAGTTAAAGCGGCCGGTTCAGGCGGCAGAAGCGCTCTTTTCAACGGTCACCTGGACGTGGTCAGTCCCGAACCGCTTTCCTATTGGAACCATGATCCATTTGACCCTGTATTTCGAAACGGCTGGATCTTCGGCCGCGGCGCCGGTGATATGAAG
Organism: Desulfonatronovibrio sp.; assembly: GCA_046496945.1. GTDB lineage: Bacteria > Desulfobacterota > Desulfovibrionia > Desulfovibrionales > Desulfonatronovibrionaceae > Desulfonatronovibrio. The sequence goes on along the minus strand of JAWOGL010000025.1, from coordinate 3,370 downwards.
TCGGGCATTGCTGCCATGGTTTACGCTGCCAGAGCAGTGGAAAAGGCCGGGTTCGGCCTGTGCGCTAACCTGACTCTGGAAACCGTGATTGAAGAAGAATGTTGCGGCAACGGGGCCCTGGCCTGTCTGGACGCTGGATACGATGCTGACGCAGTCCTCATCCCCGAGCCATTCGGGCCAACCATCCTCACCAGCCAGGTGGGAGTGATGTGGTTCCGGGTTGAAGTAAGCGGAAAGCCCCGCCATGTCCTGGAAGCCGGTGTGGGAGCCAATGCCATTGAAAAATGCTTTCCCATAATCCAGGCTTTACGGGACATGGAAGAAGAAATGAATCATACTCAGGTTCCTGACGAGTATAAAGGTTTTAATCATCCCCTGAACCTCAATGTGGGTGTCATAAAAGGCGGTGACTGGCCTTCCACTGTAGCCGCATTCTGCGGTTTTGAGTGCAGGATGTCCTTCTTTCCCGGCATGAGTTACGAGCAGATCAGGGAAATCATCATGAATACCGTCAGCCAGAGCGCTAAGCAGGATCCCTGGCTGCGACAGAACCCTCCTGCCGTGAAATTTTTCGGCTTCAGATCTGAAGGACACACCATTAACCCTGAATTACCGGCCTTGTCCCTGCTTTCCGGATGTCACAAGGACATCACCGGCCAGGTCGCGGACAGATATATTGCCACCTGCACCACTGATCTTCGGGCCTTTGTTTCCTATGGAAAGGACCAGGCAACCTGTTTCGGGCCAATAGCTGAAAACATTCATGCTGAAAATGAAAAAGTCAATATTGACAGCATCATCCACACAGCCAGGGTTTACGCCCTGTTTCTGGCCAGATGGTGCGGGCTTTGTTCATGACCTTCAATCTGCGATTTTAAATCTTGAACCCTGAACTCTGAACCCTAAACCTTGAACCAAAACGCAACGGAGGCATTACATGCAGGAAGTGGTCATAGTCGGTTATCTGAGAACTCCCTTTTCCAAATCCAAACCCAAAGATCCGGCCAAGGATATTTTTCATAAACAAAGGGCCGATGAACTGCTGACCAGGCTTCTGCCTGAACTGGTACAACGGACAGGCATCGATCCTGAAAGCATTGAAGATTTCATCGTAGGCTGCGCCCTGGGCGTTAATGAACAATGGACTTACGGCGGCCGCACCCCCCTTTTCCTGGCCAATCTGTCCCCAGTCACTCCGGCCAAATTTATTGATCAGCAGTGCGGATCAAGCATGGCCGCACTGCACACCGGATATCTGGAAATAGCAGGAGGCTTTGCAGACACCGTTTTGGTGGCCGGCATGGAACACATGTCCAGGGTTCCCATCGGTCCCAAGCTCTACTCTTCAGGATGGGCGGACATCCATAAAGATCTCTTCACCAGCCCGGAATATAGCAACTGGGACATGGAAACCACCATGAACATGGGACTCACAGCGGAAAATCTGGCCATGAAAACCGGCATTGCCAGAGAAGAAATGGACATGTGGGGAGTCAACTCTCACAGGCGGGCCGCCAGAGCCCTGGAACAGGGGTACTTCAGGGAAGAAATCATGCCTGTTCCGGGTAATCTGGAAAACGGAGATCCTGTAATGGTGGACCGGGATCAGTGTGTCAGGCCTGATGCCAGCCTGGAATCCATGAGCAGCCTCAAACCCGCTTTCAAAGAGGACGGGGTCATAACAGCCGGAAACTCTTCTCCTTTAAACGCCGGAGCCAGCTCCATGCTTCTCATGTCGGAACAAAAGGCCTCAAGCCTGGGAATCAAACCTCTGGCCCGAATAAAATCCCTGGGTTTTGCCGCTGTCCATCCCACAGTCATGGGGGAAGCGCCAGTACCCGCAGCCGGAAGGGCCCTGGCACATGCCGGACTTACTCCGGAAAAAATTGACTTCTGGGAAATCAACGAAGCCTTTAATGTTGTGGTGCTGAATATGATGAGGGAACTGGCAATCAATCCGGACAGGGTAAACATAAATGGCGGAGCCGCCGCCATCGGCCACGCCATGGGCGCTACCGGAATCCGTCTGGTGGGCACTCTGGCCAGGATACTCAAGCTTGAAAATGCCGCTCTGGGCTGCGCAGCCGCCTGTGTTGGCGGAGGCCAGGGAGTGGCCACCATTATAGAAAAAGCATAACCTTTCCGGCAACCGGAGTGTACAATGGATAATTTTTTCCTGGGCATGGCCTTGTTTCTTGTTCTGAACATCCTGGCCGGACTCTGGCGGGTTGCCAAAGGGCCCGACCAGGCAGACAGAATGGTTTCGGCTCAGCTCTTCGGTACCACCGGAGTGGCCACGCTTCTCCTGCTGGCCCAGGCCCTGGAATCAATCTACATCCGGAACGCGGCTCTTATCTTTGCCCTGCTTACGGTTATGGCTGTCCTTGCCTTTGTTCGAAACGCTTCTTATGGTCTCAAGCAGGATGATGATTCATGACTATCCACCAGGGTTTTTCTGTAATTCTATGTCTGACCGGAGGTTTTTTCTTTCTTACCGGAACAATAGGACTTATCCGTTTCCCGGATACATACAGCCGCTTGCACGCCCTGACTAAAGCCGACAATCTGGGACTCGGCTTCATGGTTCTGGGGCTGGCGCTGGTTTCAGGATCAATTCCGGAAACCATAAAATTAGGCCTGACCTGGTTTTTAGCTCTGATCGGCAGCTCAAGCGCCTGTTATTTTATCGGTAATTATCTGCATCATTCATCCAAAGCAAGGGACAATAAAAATGACCCCTGTGTTTGACCTGATTGTCGGACTCTCTCTCATAGGGGTAGCCTGGAGAATAATCCGGGCCACGGATCACTTCCAGGCTATAGTACTTTTTATAACTTTTGGCCTGCTACTTTCCATGGCCTGGAGCAGATTGAATTCTCCGGATATTGCCATTGCCGAAGCAGCCGTGGGAGCGGGCCTTACAGGTGTGCTCCTTATGGATACTCTGGGATTCCTGTCATCTTCGCGCGCGCGTTCAAATCCGGCAATTCCTGCTTTACTATTTGCCGGCTGTGTCTTTTTGACCGGACTTATGATGTATTCCCTTTTTTTTATACCGCCGGATCTTCAGGGATTCTTACCTGCTGTTTACCAGGCCCTGCCGGAAACCGGACTTCAGCATCCGGTTACCGCTGTCCTTCTTGACTTCAGAGGTTATGACACATGGCTGGAGATGGGCGTTTTGCTGGCTGCGGTATTGGGGATTCAATGTCTGCAGCAGTCGGACACCTTAACAGTATCCAGACTTTGTGCTCCGGCCGATCCGGTAGGCATCTGGATCATAAAAATTTTACTTCCTTTAATGCTTTTAATCGGTGGATATCTGCTATGGCTGGGCGCGTTTGCTCCTGGAGGCGCTTTCCAGGCCGGG
>JAWOGL010000106.1:0-39059 GCA_046496945.1 Desulfonatronovibrio sp. | reverse complement strand
AGCTTTTGCGGACAATTGCCGGTTTCGGTATCTGCGGATCAGCATGGCTGAGCCATAGGGCAAAGCTATAGCTCCTCGGCATACAACATCTGGCAGGAGCATCAAAATCTCCAACAAACGGATGAATAATCTGATCATTAATCCAAACAGGGCAGCAACTGCCGAGATAATTATATAGATCATCTGCAGGTTTGCTGCTTTGCGTCCGCGAAGCTGGACTCCGAATATCTTTGCGGAAGAACGGTTAGGCTTTATCCAGTTGAATGACCCCAGCTGATTACGGGTGGAAGCAGTGACTCCGGTTTTGGAAAGATTAAAGTGGAAGGGTCCATGGCTGTATCGCCCCCGGAGCACAAAGCGTCCGTCTTGAAGGGCTACCTGCGTGTTTTTCAAGGGGGTTGTACTGACTCTGAAACCGTGGGTGGTGTTGGCAGTCAGGTTTGCTCCCAGGGCCTTTGCCTGCGCCCGGAGGGCCACTCCTCCTGTTCGGCTGGCGCGTAAATATTTTCCCCGGTGCTCAATACGGCGCTGTTTGCCGTATTCATCCTTTTTCCCAACATTCAAAAAACCCATTTACCCTCCTACTTCCTAAAGAATTGATGGAAAAAAAGTTGTATCTATTCACCATGTATTATGATCAGCCACTGAATCTCAGGCCAGTCCCCGGTTCATGTTTCGCCATTGATGCGATGTTTGACCGTCGCAGGTTCCGTTCAGACAAACCATGCATATTAAGAACTGCCGATTTTTTCTTTAAAATATGCAAGATTTCCAATCCAGTATAACATATCCAGCTAATGGTTTGCCTTACGGAACCGCGACAGGGAGTTCGTATCAACAGAAACCTGAACCGGGGACTGGCCGCTGGCTATGGTGAATAGTTACGATTTTTTTATCAGCTGAACAATCAGAAAAAAGAAATGCAGTCCGCCGCGCAATCCCCTATGATTATTATATTGATTTTCATTAAAATCTGGTCTAATCTTCTGAGATTATGTCGGGATGTGGCTCAGCTTGGTAGAGCGCAGCGTTCGGGACGCTGAGGCCCGGGGTTCGAATCCCCGCATCCCGACCACAATTTACCCTGCAACATTTTCCACCTTAATCTTTTCTTCTTCGCTTGGCTTATTATTGATTTCAATTCCCACCGGACACCTGCCCACGCAAAAATAGGCAAACCCCATTTCACCAAGCATCCTTGGAGAATAAAGGTTTCTTCCGTCAAATACAATGGGGGAAACAAGTTCCTGTTTTATCTTTGCCCAGTCCGGATTCCTGAACTGATTCCATTCCGTGACCACAGCCAGGGCGTGGGCTTCTTTCAGAACTTCGTGCTGCTTATCCAGTATCTCCACCAGGGGATTGTCTTTAAGTTCTTCAGCTGCTTTATTTCCGGCTTCCGGATCATAAGCCCTGATCTTCATCCCTTTTTTGGTCAGCTCGGCAATGATCTCCATTGAAGGGGCATCCCTTATGTCATCAGTATTGGATTTAAAGGCCAGTCCCCACATGGCCAGAACCTTTCCGGAAACTCCACCCTGGGGTTCAAAGTACTTGATTATCTTTTCAGCCAGAATTTTTTTCTGATCCTGATTTAGATTGTCTACCGCTTCCAGGACCCTGGGCCTGTATCCGTAATCCGCGGCAGTGCCTATGAGAGCCTTAACATCCTTGGGAAAGCAGGACCCGCCGTATCCAACCCCCGGATAAATAAAGTGGTAGCCTATGCGGTGATCAGACCCTATTCCTGTGCGCACGTCTGAAACATCCGCCCCGACCTGCTCGCAGATATTAGCTATTTCGTTTATAAAGGATATCTTGGTAGCCAGCATGCAGTTGGCTGCGTATTTAGTCATTTCAGCGCTTTTTACCGACATGACGATGAGTTTGTCCCGGCTCCGGGCAAAAGGCGCGTAAAGCGCCTTAAGAAGTTCGGCAACCCGGATATTATCAGTGCCCACAACCACTCTGTCTGGCTTCATAAAATCTGAAACCGCATCACCTTCTTTAAGAAACTCCGGGTTGGATACCACGTCAAATTCTAGATCAGCCTGCCGCTTGTCAAGCTCTTTCTGGATCAGGGCGCTGACCTTATCCCCGGTACCCACGGGCACTGTGGACTTATCCACCACAATTTTGTAATCCGACATGTTCCGCCCCACATCTCTGGCCACCTGATACACATAAGAAAGATCCGCTCTTCCGCAGTTATCCGGCGGAGTGCCTACGCAGATAAATACAAACAGGCTCGCGCTCAGGCCCTCATTAAGGTCAGTAGTGAAACGAAGCCGGCCCTGCTGATGATTTCTCTGCACCAGCTCCTCAAGTCCGGGTTCAAATATATGTACATGGCCGTTGTTCAGGCCCTGAATAATCTTTGGATTTATATCAACGCAATAAACATTATTACCCATTTCCGCAAAACAGGCAGCTGTAACCAGACCAACGTATCCTGTTCCAACGATGCATACATCCACTGAATTCTCCTTTATGATGGATTTACTGGCTGTTGAAAATCTCCCAATTGGCTTTGTCGCTGCAAAAAGTTCAAACTCTTACGTATCATAAATACGCTGCGATCTTGAACTTTTTTTGTTCCTTGCACTGGGAATTTTTGAACAGCCAGTTAATTAATAACTTTTTCAACACGCTGTTAATATATTTAATTTTACTCAGATTGCTTATTCCTATGTCATTTCATTAATACTTTCAACAAGCATTTTGCCGGCTGAGGAAACAGTGTTGATCATTTTCCGGCTCGGGCAGTCCGGCTGAAGCTCAGATTAGCGCAAATTTTCGTCTTTCTAACGCCGGAGGAAATTCTGCTTCCTGATAACTGTAAAAGGACATAAAAAAAGGCCCGTGTTTTTACCACGGACCTTTTATGTTCAGATTTTTTAACGCTTATGATCAGCCATTAAGCCTTCTTTCCTGAGGAAATACCGGCAGGTACCTGTATGAAATACTGACAATGAGTATGCAGTAAGCTGTAACTTCTATACAGGTCATCCATTCTGTCCAGGCAGGCGCATAAACCTGCCAGGTGTCAAAAGGCATGACTGGATGGGCCAGAGTCTGAACCGTAAAGACGAAGCGGTTGATAACGACTCCCAGGCATGCCAGCACTCCGCCGAGATATAGAAGAGGAGCCTGGTTCCGCAATTTGGGTACAATCAGCAGAATTGCCGGAATCACGCCGCAAAGGCCAAGTTCCGCCCATAAAAGCCATGTTCCATAGACTTCATTGTAAACCTGGCTGAAAGTCAGCCCCATTCTGGGCAGAGTCTCAGTGGCCCAGTACCAGGTATCCATAAACTTGAAGAACAGATAAAAACACAGCAGAGACCCCGCGATCTTGCCCAGAAGGGCTTTGGTCTGGAAATCAACCAGTTTTCTGCCGGTGATTTTTTCCATGGCCGCGGCCACCAGCATGGTAAATGCCGGACCAGAAGCAATTGCGGAAGCTACAAACAGAAAGAAGGTCCAGGGCCAGATAAAAAAGCCTTCTCTGTAGGCAAAGGGCTGACTGAACAAAACACCGTACATGCCGCCCAGGGATCCCTGGTGAAAAAAGGAAAGGAAAGTACCTATCCCGGCAAAAAGAGGCATATAAACATGAAAATTATGAGCCAGATGATGCAGAAACCTGTTTTTGTTGATCTTGCGGTTTTCAAGAATTATAGGAATAAATTCTATAATCAGAACTATCAGATAGCAGGTTATACAAAAAATTACTTCTGTAAGCATGGAATGGACATTGGCGTGCCAGTACCCAAACCAGGCCCGCAGAGGCTGACCAACTTCCAGAGTAAGAATGATCATTGCCCCGGAATAACAGACAAACCCTACAATGACAGCCAGATTAATAATACTTTTAAGTTGATCAATTCTAAGGATATAGGTGAGAAAACCCGAAAAAAAGGCTCCCGCTCCAAGGGCGATTACAGCCAGATCGAAAACAATCCACAGACCAAAGGCAAAGTAATTGTTAAGGCCGGTTGTAATCAGACCGGTGGACCAGACAACATAAGAGGCGTAAACTCCCAGGAGGATGAACACTCCCAGAAAAGCAAGCCAGACCATAAATCTGCCTAAAGAGCATCTTTCGACGCCTTCGGGAATCCATTCTTTATCTATCATTGCTTATACCCCCCCTTTGGTCATTTCTTGTTCCAGGTAGTTGTCACCCTGTCTGCGCACCCATTCCCTTTCACTCATGTAATAGAGCTGAGGATCAGTACCCAGTCTTTCCAGCAGCCGGAAAGCGTTGGGACTTTCAGCCAGCTGGGCGACTTTATGTTCAGGGTTCATGAGGTCGCCAAAAGTAATAGCGCCTGTGGGACAATTCTCAGCGCAGGCGGGTATATATTCATCCTCCCCGAGCTTCATGGGGTCACGCCCGTCGTATCTGGCCTTTTCTTTGGCCGCCATGAAGCGGTGGTGACAATAATGACATTTTTCAACTACACCCCTTGGCCTGGTGGATGTAAAAGGAGTCAGGGTTTTTTCCATTCCTTCTGGCCAGACCGGGTCGTGCCAGTTAAAGTAACGGGAATGATAGGGGCAGGCAGCCATGCAGTACCTGCATCCGATACACCTTGGCGAAATCTGGCTGACAATGCCGCCCTCTTCATCCTTGGTGGTTGCAATTACCGGACACACCGGCACGCAGTTGGGATTGCCGCACTGCAGACAAGGCCTTGGCAGGTAAGCAACATCATGGTCTGGAAAGGGCTGGCCGTTGGATAGACGGTAAATCATCATCCAGGTTTTGGCATACATTTTATCGGTGGCATCAGCCATGGGGGCCAGGTTGTTTTCAGCCTGACAGGAAATCATACACGCGCCGCAGCCCGTGCATTTATCCAGATCAATGACCATCCCCCATTTGATTTTAAACTCTTTCAATTTGTATATAGCCATTTTTTACCTCATATATCTTTTCATGGGAAGCGGGTTTAAGCTATTTGGACTTTGGTTTTGTTCCAGACCGGAACCCCAGTATCCTGTTCAGAATTCACGGTCAGCAGTTTGAACACATTATCTCCCTTGGATTTGCTGAATTCATCCCAGGCAGTATGTCCAAAACCCGTCAGAACCGCCACTGTGTCGTCCATTACGGTCTCGGTTATATTAATAAGGGCTTTGCATGTACCTGCTTCAGAGGTAATGGTGACCTTCTGATCCTGTTTCAGGTTGTGTTTAAAAGCGGTAGCACTGTTCATCTGGGCGAAAAAACCCTCCGAGGACAACTCGCTTTCTTTAATGGTCACGGTGGCGAATGGCGGAATGGCTATCTTTTCGCTGCCCAGACGCATTCTGTTCAGGGGCGCCAGATAGAGCGGATCCTGTCCGTTTCTGAAGTCTGCGGCTGTTGCTCCCATAGCTGGAGGCAGGACAATATTCTGAACGTTTTCTTTATCTGTACCGGTATATACCTGACCTCGGGAAATGCTTCTCCAGTTTCCTCCCAGGGCCTTGGCTCTGGCCTGCATCACCCGCTCCAGAGAATTATAGCCCAGATCAAGATCAAGGCTCTTGGTCAATTCAAAAATAATCTCTGCTGTTTCCCTGGTATCAAAGATGGGATCAATGACCGGACCGGCAGCACTGTATATCAGCTGGCCGGAACCATATGGAGTAAAACTGTCCACCAGACGCTCCAGATAATGAGAATTGGGCAGAACCAGGTCTGCTGCCTGGGCGGTTTCATCCATAAATGTGCTGAAGCTGACCTTAAAGGGTATCTTTTCAAATGCCTGGCCGGTCTTTTCCGCCTGGGGCAAAGCATAAACCGGATTAGCTTCGTAAACCATAATCACTTCCGGCATACCCAGACCCGCTTCAATATCCTGCATAAACCGGACAAAACTTCTGGAAGCTATCTGACTTTCTGCAGGCGCGGATTGTACTGATCTTGGAGCGTCAGGCAAAACCATAAGGCCGCCCGGCCTGTTCAGGTTGCCCAGGAGAAGATTTACCAGCAGCCCTGCCGCGGTGCTCAGGGCTCCGCTTCCCTGGTCAAATTCTGAGCCATAAACCACCACCGGTCTGGAAGCATTTAAAAGCTCCCTGGCGGTTTTCTTAAGTTCTTCTTCAGATACGCCGGTAGCTTCGCTGACTTTAGCAGGGGTGTAATTATTAAGAATATTCCTGCGCACTGCGCTCATTCCCGGAGTATACCCAAGATCCCCACCCTGCTTAATCAAATGATAAGCAATACCCAGGGCGAAGGAATCCTGACGGCCGGGCAGCATGGGTATCCATTTATCAGCTACGGCTCCGGAGCCGGTCTGAACCGGTCCTGCGTAAACATACCGGCCTTTCTTCCGGGCGAATGTCTTCTGATTGCGAACAACAGTACCCCAGCTGGCCAGAAGGTCAGCGCCGAGCATAAGAACGTAATCTGAGTTCTCGATATCGTAGCCCACCTGACCCGTACCGCCAAGCAGCGCTTTCCAGGCATGCGCTGCTGACTGCGAATCACCGGGCATGCGGTAGAAATTGGAACTTCCCATGGAAGCGGTAAACCCGGACAGGACTTCATTGATGGTCCCGTTTTCATCACCACTGACCACGGCCAGCTTGTCCGAACCCTTAATTTCGGAAAGTCTCTGGGACAAAATGTCTACAGCTACATCCCAGGTGACAGGTTCAAACTTGCCCGGCCCTGTTTTTTTCATGGGTCCCTTGACCCTTGAAGGGCTGTAAAGCAGTTGAACGGAACACGCTCCCAGAGGACAGATCCCGCCTTTACTCAGGGGATGCTCAGGGTCGCCCTTGGCCGTTACCGGTCGCCCGGCTGCGGTTACAATTTCCAGGCCGCACCCGGCAGGACAAAACTTGCAGGTGGATTTCAGGCTGTACATCTCACCGTATTTCAGCTCAGGTATCCACGGCCAGTTCTGCGTCCATATGGACAGATCATCCGTTATTTTCCAGGGCACCGGGGTAAAAAGTGTCCCGGCAGCTCCGCCGACAAGAAAGGTAATAAAACTTCTTCTATCAAGTGCCATCTTTTACCCCTTTTTATTTGTGACATACATAGCAAGCGTTGCTGGTACCGGATTCGGCGTGGCACCGCTCACATTCCCACATTTTCATGGTGTCCGCACTGTATCCGGTCAGCCTGTTTTCATGGTACTCCGGATATGATTCCGCAGTATCCACTCCAGGATGACAGGTCGTGCAATCATACATTTCATGAGCCATGTGTGAAAAATAGACATTATCAGGCTGTTTCTGATAAATCAGCCAGGGGACCTCTTTTTCCTCCCAGACATACTCTTCCACAAAAACTATTTCATCAGGGTCCTCAAACATAACATCCATATGGCAGGCAGCGCATTCCTCTGTGGAGGGCACGCCTGAGAAAGATCCGTCTTCGTAATAATAATGGCAGTCATAACAATCCATTCCCACTACTTCCACATGGACAGGGTGACTGAACCAGAAAGGCTGCTCTTTTTCGCTGAACAGCAAACCTGGGAAAATGATCCACCCGAACAGGAGCGCGCCGATGAAGCCCACCACAAAAGGCAGCAGCAAACAGCTTTTCTTCTTTTTCGCCACTTTTTCCTCCATTGCATCCCAAGAATTATACATTTATATAAAAATATGATTAAAGCCCCGGGAACAACCTTGCAGGGCTTTGCGCAGAATTTAAACGGTATGATGAAATATTTCGGACACACTATGCAAGACAGGCCAGAGCTGTCAAGAGCAAAAGAAAAAAATCACAAAAGAAAAAACCTTTTCAGGCCTCATCCCAGCCGAAGCAGGCTGCAGAAAATGCTTGCTTTCAGGATCATCCAAAATTAACCTTGTTTCCTGAAGACAAGTTTACAGCGCAAGAGTTTTTTCATTCCGGATATTGAATTTAAAGCATTTTTTCTCAAATATATTATGAACTCCCCTATTCAAGCCAAAATTCCCTGGACTCTGCACACCCTGTCAACAGATAACCACCTCAGAACCATACCCGATATTGACCACGGAGCAGATCTCTATCTGAAGCATCAGGGTCGCACACTTCTCAATCTGGCTTCAAATAACTATCTGGGACTTGCCGGGTCTGACAGGCTTAAACAGGCCGCGGTTAAAGGGGTTAACTCTTACGGAACATCCAGCTCAGCTTCCAGGCTCATTTCCGGCAACTATCACATCTATGACCAGCTGGAAAAAGGTCTTTGCAGGTTCAAAAAAAAACCGGCAGCCCTGGTTACAGGTTCTGGTTATGCGGCCAATCTCTGTATCCTGGGATCTCTGGCCGGCCGCAAAAGTATTATTTTAAGCGACAGACTGAATCATGCCAGCATTACGGATGCCGCCCTCCTGTCCAGGGCCCGCAGTGTCAGATATCGCCATGCCGATATGGATCATCTGGAGTTTCTCCTGAAAAAGAACCAGGGGTATCCGGAAAAAATACTGATTACAGATACGGTTTTCAGTATGGACGGCGACACGGCTTTACTGTTGGACATTGTCGAATTATGCCAAAAACATCAGGTGCTTATTGCCGTGGACGAAGCCCATGCCACAGGAATATTCGGTAAGGGAAAAGGACTGGCTCACCATCTTGGACTGGAGGATGAAATCCAGATACATATGGGCACTTTCAGTAAGGCCCTGGGATCTTACGGAGGTTATATTGCCTCAGAATCCGATATTATCAGCCTGATCATAAACCGGGCCAGGCCTTTTATCTTTTCCACGGCCCTTCCCCCGGCTGTTGTCGGAGCCAGTCTGGCAGGCCTGAATTCCGTCATGGAGTCTCCTGAAAAAGGCAGAGAACTCCTGGATATGGCCGGGAACCTGCGAAGTTTTCTCCAGGATCTTGGTTTTGATACCGGACAGAGCACAACCCAGATCATTCCGGTAATACTGGGGAGCAGCAGCCTGGTTTTGCAGGCCCATGAGAAGCTCATCAGATCCGGGATCTTTGCCGGCGCGGTGCGCCCCCCTACGGTCCCTTCAGGAACAGCCAGGCTTCGCCTTTCCTTAAGAACCGATATGAGCCCCGAGGAAATTGAAATGGTAAAACAGGCCTTTATCCTGCTTAAAAAGCAGCTTGCCCTGTAAACGGACCGGATAACTTGAACATAAATCCCGGTTATATACCAGCTGGGCAGTCAAAAAATGGAGACAAAAATGAATAGTTGTACTTTCAAGTGGGCGGTGTTCGACTATGGAGGAGTAATTGCCGAAGAAGGATTTGTGGCCGGCCTTCACGCCATAGCCGGGCAGGAAGGCCTTGACGGTCAGCATTTGTTTGAAAAAACCAGAGAATTAATTCACACCAGCGGCTATCTTCGGGGTGAAATTCTTGAAGAAACTTTCTGGAAGACCTTCCGGCAAGAAACCGGGATCAGCAGAACTGACCATGATCTGCGCAATGAAATACTGTCCAGGTTTGTCATACGGCCGGAAATGCTTGAACTCGTTTGCACCCTGCGATCCAGAGGAATCAGAACCGCCATTCTCAGTGATCAGGTTAACTGGCTGGACGAACTGGACATCCGGGACAATTTCTTCAAGTACTTTGACCGGGTATACAACAGCTTTCATGTAGGGCTCAGCAAAAACAACCCTGCAATTTTTGAAGAGTTGATTCAATGGATTGATTGTTCACCGTCAGAGATAATCTTTGTCGATGATCACCTGCCTCATGTCAACAGAGCCAGATCCAGAGGTCTCCAAGGGATTCATTATACTGATCAGCCAGGCTTTTTAAAAGAATTGTCTGCACACTGCCCGGGCATATCTCCCTGAGGTTACCCCGTTAGATGCATTTCCATAACTTTCACACCTTGCTGCAGCCAGTATTTTCAGGAGAGATCAACACCCAACATGAAACAAAAAAACCGTACTGACAGTTCTTTTATTGATTATCAGGGTCCGTTCCGTTCCCGGACGGATATAGTCCTGGCTTCAGCCTCTCCGCGCCGCCAGGCGCTTCTTGCTTCTCTGGGGATTTGCTTCCAGGTGGTCCCGGCCGGTTTTAAGGAGCCTCCTGCAGAGCCGGGTCAGAGCCCTGAAAAATACGCCCTGTGCATGTCGGGTAAAAAAGCAGAGGAAATTTCAGTCCGCAAGCCTGAATCTCTGGTTATTGCGGCTGATACCATTGTCGTCCTTGAAGATGTCATCATGGGCAAACCTGTATCTGAGGGTCACGCCCTGGAAATGCTCTCCAGACTTCAGGGCCGTACCCACAGGGTCATAACTGCGGTGTGTATCATCCCGGGTAAACCTGAACAGGCCAGATTCTTTACCTGTGAAACACTGGTGGAGATGGTCCAGGCCCAACAGGATACACTAAAGCAATACATAAAAACAGGTGAGCCCCAAGACAAGGCAGGGGGTTACGCCATTCAGGGAACAGGCGCTTTTCTGGTCAGCTCCGTCCAGGGCTCTTATACCAATGTGGTCGGCCTGCCCCTGGCCCGGGTCTGTTCGGTGCTGCTTGATCTGGGAGCCATAACTTCCAGTTGAGTATTCTTCATTAAACTTTCTGAAAAACTTCCCGGAGAGAACCTGAAGTGAATCACAGCCTTAAAGACGCTTTCCTGACCAGTGTGGCCACGCTTGGCTTTATCGGCCGGCTGCCCAGGGCCCCCGGCACCTGGGGCTCTCTGGCGGCTGTTATTGCGGCGCCCTGGCTATTTATTCCTTTTTCAGTGAGTACCAAAATAATTATTCTGGTTTTGCTGTTCTTTGCCGGTTCTCTGGCCTGCTCAGCCGCGGAAAAAACATACGCCAGGAAAGATCCCGGTCAGGCGGTTATTGATGAAGTACTGGGACAATGGACTGTTTTTATTTTTACCCCCCAGCCTTCCCTGCTTGTTCTGGGACTGGGTTTTGTTCTATTCCGGCTGTTTGATATTGTTAAACCCTTTCCCATAAGACGTTCTGAACACTGGCTGCCGGATGGATATTCAGTCATGCTGGATGACCTGCTGGCCGGGGTTTACGCCCTGTTAGCCCTGGTTTTTCTGGTCCGGTTTTTGTTTGAACCCTTTCTGCCCTGGCTGATGTAATATTCATTTTGCCTGCAGAGCTTTGGGGCAATATTTTCTAATCCGCCTGCGCCAGCTGCCTGCTGCTTCCAGATAACACAAAAAAACCACTCAAAAACCCGGCACCTCCGCCAAAGACGGGCCTGATTTCTGAGTGGTTAAAAAAATGAAAAAAATTATTGCTGCTGGGAACTGAGGCCGGATCTGTCTCCTAGTGGTGATCGCCTTCTTTCATTCCCTGCTTGATACGGTAAATAGCTGCGACAACAATGGCTATAAAATACAGGTAAATACCGGTCACCCCAAAGTAACCCTGGGTTGTGCTGCTGAACATATCCTTTAAGAGATCCACAAGCATGCCTGCCTCCTGATGAAAATTTTGGATGTTGATTAAGATTGCTGCGGCCCTGGAAACACCTGTGGCCTCAAGTTTATTTCAAGGCAGCAGAAAATATATGCATAATTAAAAACCAAAAATGACAGACTTGTCAAGACTTGCCGGACCTGGAGTTTTAAAATTTACTGACGGACCTTAAAAAATGAATCTCTTTGAACCGGCTCAAAGCCGGCGGAAGTGATGCTGTCTTTAAGCCGTTCCGCAGTTAACCCTCTGGGTGAATCAGCACCGGCTGCATGGCCGATCTTTTCTTCCACAATAGTCCCGTCAAAATCATCCGCTCCGTACCACAGGCATATCTGAGCCGCCTTGATTCCGGAAAAAGCCCAGTAAGCCTTTATATGTGGTATATTGTCCAGAACAATGCGGGCCATGGAGGTCATCTTTATCATATCAATTCCATCAGGCCCTTCAGCTTCCAGTTCATTGTGTCCGGGCTGGTAAGGCAGGGGAATAAAGCATAAGAACCCCCCGGTTCTGTCCTGCAGCTCCCTGAGGGCCAGAAGATGATCAATTCTGTCCTCCCAGGTTTCAATGTGTCCAAAGAGCAGGGTGCAGTTGGTGGGGATTCCCAGGCCATGAGCGGTTTCGTGAATCTTCAGCCATTTGTCTCCGGATACTTTTTCCGGGCAGAGCCTCTGCCTGAGCTTTGGCGAAAAAACCTCAGCTCCTCCGCCGGGCAGGGCATCCAGTCCGGAATCCGTAAAATCCGACAGTATCTTTTCATAGGTCATACCATACTTATCCGCCAGGAAAGCAATCTCCACTGCTGTAAAAGCCTTGACTCTTGCCTGAGGACGGGCCTTTTTAACGGCCTTCAGCAGTCCCAGATAATAACCATAATCCAGATCCGGGTTTAGACCACCCACAATATGTATTTCATCCACCGGCTCGCCGGCCCTGGCTCCCACAGCCCTGGCCGCCTGGTCAACATTGAGGGTATACGATCCGTTTTGCCCCGGTCTTTTGCTGAAGGCGCAGAACCGGCAGGCATTGACGCAGACATTGGTAAAATTAAGGTGCTGATTATAGACAAAAAAGGCTTTTCGGCCATAAAGACCGGACCTGACAGCGTAAGCAGCCTGACCCAGATCATGGATGGAGGCATTACAGGCCAAATCCAGAGCCTGGGCCCGGTTGACCCGGCCTGCCTGCTGAACATGCGAAATTATGGACCGGCAGTTACTCATAGGAAAAAATCCACCTGGGACCTGAAAGGCTCTCTTCCACGGAAAAACTTCCGAGCATTCTGCGCAGGAAAGACACCTTTTGTACAGGTCCTTCCACAAGAGTCACATCCTTTTTCAAGCCGGCCATTTCCCTGGCTGTGTCCACGGCCTGGTTCATTCCTCCCATCACATCCACCAGCCCGGCCTCCAGGGCCTGTCTTCCGGTCATGGCCCTGCCGTCGGCAAGTTCGGCCATCTCTTCAAAATCCATATTTCTTCCTTCGGCCACGTCCTGGATAAACTGCTCATGCATATCATCCATCAACTCCTGAAAATACGCCCTTTCCTCTTCAGTCAGGGGCCTGGTTATGGTGCCGGCATCCTTATACTTGCCACTGTGTACAGTCTGGTCTTCAATCCCGATTTTCTGCATGAGTTCCTGCACATTGGTCAGGTTGGCCTTGACTCCTATACTGGCGGTGAGAGTGCCCGGATTGGCGACTATCCTGTGAGCCGCACTGGCCACATAATAACCTCCCGACGTTGCCACGGCTCCCATAGAAGCCACAACCGGCCGGGATTGACCCAGATCCTTCACTGCTGAAAAAATCTCCTGTGAAGGTCCCACTACTCCTCCAGGCGAATCGATTCTGACGATCACCGCCTTGACTGAATCATCCTCTTCAAGCTTATTTATCCAGTCCACTGTTTCCCGGGAATCAGTAATCAGTCCGCTTACATTGACTACTCCGATTGTATCACCGGTGCGAAACCCCGGTCTGTCGCCCAGGAACAGAAAATTAAAAACGGCCATGGCCACCATAAAGGTAGCCACAGCCGCTATTATCAACATGAATCCAAAAGCAAGAGGATGTCTCTGGCTGAACTTATTCTGACTGATTTTCTCCATCTCCTGCTTCCAGTTTTTGTCGGATCAGATCTCCCAGGTTGCTGCCGGAGGGAGCTGCAGAGGTTTTGGCCCGCTGCTCACCGCCTCTTTTCTTATCTTCTTCTTCCTGCTGCTGTTTGATAGAAAGACCAAGCCGTCTTTCATCCGCGCTGACGTGGATAACTTTGGCCTGGATTTCCTGGCCCTCTTCAAAAGACTCTTTAGGACTCTTTATCTTCTTGCGGCTCATTTCAGAAACATGGACCAGGCCTTCAATTCCTTCTTCAACCTCAACAAAAAGACCAAAGTCGGTAATATTGGTAATTTTGCCGGTAATATTGGTTCCCACTGGATAATGATTGGGAACCTCCAGCCATGGATCTTCTGTAAGCTGCTTAATGCCCAGGGTAAACTTTTCGTTTTCCTTGTCCACCGTCAGGACCTTGGCCCGGACCAGTTCACCGTTTTTGAACATTTCTGAGGGATGACGTACTTTCTTGGTCCATGACATGTCAGAGACATGTATAAGACCGTCTATACCGTCCTCAATACCGATAAACAGGCCGAATTCGGTAATATTCTTAATGGGGGCTTCCAGAATGGTATCTTCAGGGTATTTTTCAGCAACCACATCCCAGGGATTGGGATTAACCTGCTTCATACCCAGGGATATGCGTTTGCGTTCCGGATCTATTCCCAGAATAATCACTTCAACTTCATCGCCGGGCTTGACCATCTGGGAAGGATGCCTGAGTTTCCGGGTCCAGGACATTTCAGAGATATGAACCAGGCCTTCAACTCCGTCTCCAAGTTCCACAAAGGCTCCGTAATCAGCCAGATTGGTAACCTTTCCCGTGAACTTGGCGCCCTCCGGATATTTTTCATTAATATTTTCCCAGGGATCATCCACCAGCTGCTTAAGCCCCAGAGAAACCTTTTTTTCATCCGCGTCAAAGCCCAGGACCTTCAGTTCAAGATCATCTCCCACCTGAACCATTTCCTTGGGATGACGAATTCTCTTCCAGGACATGTCAGTGATATGCAGGAGCCCGTCCAGACCTCCCAGATCGATAAATACTCCGTACTCGGTTACATTCTTAACCTTGCCGGAAACTATCTGTCCTTCTTCAATGGAGTTCAGGAGTTCTTCCCTCATGGACAGCCTTTCTTCTTCCAGAAGAACCCGGCGGGAAATAATGACATTGCTGCGCCTGCGGTTGATCTTCAATATTCTGAAATCAAACTCCTGATCCACCAGGGCGTCCATATCCGGTACGGGACGAAGATCCACATGGGAACCGGGCAGAAAGGCCTCCAGTCCATCCAGATCAACATTGTAACCGCCTTTGATGCGCTTGACTATGCGTCCCTTGATGGTGGTTTCATTCTCCAGGATATCTTCCAGGTCATCCAGAAGTTTAACCCTTTTGGCCTTTTCCCTGGAAAGGGTAATAATCCCTTCCTTTTCGTCTTTATTGGTCACAAAGACTTCGATCTTGTCACCTTCTTTAACAGTGATGTTGCCTTCACTGTCCGTGAACTCGGAAGAAGGAATCTGACCTTCTGATTTAAAGCATACGTCTACGAGAATGTAATCTTTCTCAACTTTGACCACTTCTCCGGTGACGATGCCGCCTTCCTGGACTTCCCCGAAATCGGCGTTAAGATAGTCTTCCAGGGCAGACTCAAAGTCCAGTTCTCCCTCAAAATTCTCATCTTCCAAATTTTGGTCTGCAAGATTGTCGTCTTGAAAGCTCTTGTTGTTAATGTTTTCGTTTTCAGAACTTTCGTTCATTTCAGCCACGTTGGTTGTGTTTTGCATAGAAATTTTCCCCCTAACACTCGAATAAATTTCAGCACAAGTATCAGACATCTTGTGCATTGACAACAAAAATAATGGTTATTTTAAAAAAAATATGTCAACCACAGTCATTGGCCTGCCTTGGTTTTAATCCTGCAGGGCGGCAAGGTCATAGTCCTTGGTTTCCTGCACCTTCCCTTTGATCAGCTGGCCAGGCCTTATATCCGGTCCGCTGACATAGGTCAGCCCGTCAATATCCGGGGCCTGGAACCAGACCCTGCCGGTAAACAGACCGGGCCACTCCGGATGCGGCGAATCAACCAGGATATCCAGCACCAGATCTTTATAAGCTTTTAATCCTGCGCGGCTGATTTTTTTCTGAAAATACATAACCTTTTGAGCCCTTTTTTCCCGAATCTCCGGAGGAATCTGACCTGAAAAGCTGCTGGCCCGGACCCCGGATTCAGGATAAAAAGGAAATACCCCCAGGTGCTGGAACCGGGTTTCCTTTACAAAATCAAGCAGATGCTCAAAGTGCTGCCTGGTTTCTCCGGGATAACCGGTGATAAGGGTTGTTCTCAGGGCACAGTCAGGAAAAACATCCCGGATTCTCTGAATGATTTTGCGGGGATCATCCTTAAATGGCCGGCCCATCCTTTTCAGTATATCCGGATGGGAATGCTGAAAAGGAACATCAAAATAGGGAACGACCGGCTCTCCTATCCGGGCGATTTCTTCCAGCAGTTTTCTGTCCAGACCTGAAGGATACATATACATGCAGCGCAGCCGCTTTAACCCGTTCAGGCAGGAAAGCTCCTGAAGCAGGCCGGCCAGACCGGGTTTATAACCAATATCCCGGCCATAAGCAGTGCTGTCCTGAGCCACAATAATAAGTTCCTTTGCTCCCTGTTCAAGCAGACCGGAGGCTTCTGCAACTATGGAATCCACCGGACTGGATTTAAGCCTGCCCCGGATTGAGGGAATGGTACAAAAAGAGCATTTATTGTTGCATCCCTCGCTGATTTTAAGAAAAGCATAACTGCCGGGAGTGCTTATCCTTCGAACCGGAAACATATGCGGAGTGCTTTGTCCCAGCCTTTTCAGGATGAGTCCGGGCAGGTTTTTCTGCTCACGGATGCCCGCAAAAATATCTGCTTCTGGTATCTCAGAGCTTAGTTCTGATCCATATCTGGAAACCAGGCAGCCGGTAACCGCCAGCAAAGGTGGATTTTCCAGTTTCTTTATATCATCATAAGCTGAAAAAATCACATCCAGGGACTCTTCAACAGCAGGCTGAATAAAGGCGCAGGTATTGATAAGCACTACCTGACAGTCTGCAATGTCCCCGGCCGGTTCATATAATGATCCAAAACCGCCCAGGATGTTTTCTGTGTCCACCAGATTCTTTGGACATCCCAGGCTTCTGGTAAAAATTTTAATCTTTTTCATTTATCTGGTTCTTGGGTTTTCAGGAAGGATTCTGTATTGCATGCTCATGGGCAGGGATTTGAATCAATGGCAGCGTTAGAGAGTTAAAACGTCCTTTTGTCCACCACCGGCACAACCTGGTCTTCCTTAAACAGCATACTGCCCAGTTCGACCAGCCTGACTTCGAAAAACACCCCCAGTTCCATGGCCAGACGCTGCTTGATGCTTTCAATAAATCCCTGCTGTTCTTTAATCTTATCCGGCACCAGCACATCCGCTTCCACCAGGACTGTAGCCTTGTCCAGGCGGCCTTCGCGTTCCAGCACAATCTGGTAATTGGGAATACTTTTCCCGGCACTGGACAGGATATGACTGATCTGCTGGGGAAAAACATTAACTCCCTGAATTATCAGCATATCATCACAGCGTCCCGATATGCGCTGCATCCGGACAAATGTCCTGCCGCAGGCGCAGGGTTCATGGATCAATCGGGTGAGATCCCCGGTTCTGAAGCGGATCAGGGGCAGGGCTTCCTTGGTCAGGGTGGTGATAACCAGTTCCCCTGGCTCTCCAGGTTCAACCGGTTCCAGGGTATGTGGATTAATTACCTCAGGCAGAAAATGATCCTCATTAATATGCATGCCTTTCCTTTCCAGGCACTCGCCCGCCACACCCGGACCCATTATCTCGCTGACCCCGTAATTATCAGCTGCGGTAATCTTCAGCCTGTCCTGAATTTCAGACCGGGTTTCTTCTGACCAGGCTTCTTCTCCAAAAAGACCGGTTCTAAGGGACAAAGCATTGATATTTATACCCGCTTCATCCATTTTATCGGCCAGGTAAAGGGCGTAGCTGGGAATACAGACCAGGGTGGTAACATTATAATCCTGAATGATATTTATCTGCCTGCTGGTGTTTCCACTGGAGGCGGGGACCACAGTAGCCCCCATCTGCTCGGCCCCGTAGTGCACCCCGAATCCGCTGGTGGACAGCCCGTAGTTGTAAGCCACCTGGATCACGTCATCCTTGGTCACTCCTCCGGCTGTCAGGACTCTGGCCGCGAGTCTGGACCAGCGGTGAATATCATTAATGGTATATCCAACCACTATGGATCTGTCTTTAAGTCCGTAAGTACCATGAAGCCTGACCACTTCCCTCAAGGGTACGGCAAAAAGTCCGTACGGAGCATGTCCGGCCAGGTCTTCCCGGGTGGTAAGGGGCAGCCTGCTCAAGTCTTCAAGAGAATCAAAATCATAGGGATCAATATTCATTTCCTGAAATTTTTTGCGGTAATAAGGAACGTTCTTGGAGATCCTGGTCAAAGAGGCCTGAAGCCGTTCCAGTTTGAGATGCTCCAGGGCTTCTCTGTTCATGCATTCATATTTTGGCTCAAAGTACATGGCTAGTGCTCCCAATTTTCAAATTCTGGATCCATGCAGCAGAATCCACTGCAAATTTTCAGGCATCCCTTCCCAGGTACGCCCTCTGGACATCATTATTGTGCATAAGTTCCAGGGAAGTCCCCTGGACAATGACCCGGCCTGTCTCCATTACATATCCCCGGTCGGAAATCTTCAGGGCGCTTCTGGCATTCTGTTCCACCAGCAGCACGGTTGCGCCGAGTTCGTCCCTGAGCTTGGAAATATGTCTGAAAATCATCTGGGAGACCGCCGGGGCAAGCCCCATGCCGGGCTCATCCAGCAAAAGAAGTTTTGGCTTGGCCATGAGGGCCCGGCCAATAGCCAGCATCTGCTGCTCACCCCCGGACAGGTTGCCGGCCAGCTGTTCTCTGCGCTGGCCCAGAACCGGAAACATTTCAATTATTTCTTCAATATCGCCCATTATGGCGGCACTTTTACCAAATTTATACCTGTGGTATGCCCCCAGCAGCAGGTTATCCTGAACTGACAGGGGTTTAAACACAAGTCTTCTTTCAGGCACCTGAGAAATGCCCGCTCTTACAATCTTTTCAGGCTTTTGCTTATTAATCTGCCGGCCTTCAAAGGCGATCTGACCCTTTGCTGCCCGGTTCAGCCCTGAAATGGTGCTGAGCAAAGTGGTTTTCCCGGCTCCGTTTCCTCCGATCAAAGCCACAATCTCACCCTGATCAACATGCAGGGATACCTTTTTCACGGCATGCACCTTGCCATAAAATACATCTATATTCTTAATTACCAGCATTAATTTCTATCATAAACAATCAGTTTTGGGTTAAAATCTGGTTTCTGCTGGCCGCGCATTCTGCTCAGCCAGTAAATTTGAGGACCATTTGTCTAATCCTCAGTGCCCAGATATGCTTCAATTACCTGTGGGTTACCTTGAATATCCTTAGGAGTGCCTCCGGCGATGATCTGACCGAAATTCAGAACAGTGACTGAATCGCTGATAGTCATGACCAGGTCCATATCATGTTCCACAAGGACCACGCTGATGCCAAGCTGATTCTTAACAGCAGATATCACTTGGGCCAATGCATTGGTTTCCCTGGGATTCAGGCCGGCAGCCGGTTCATCCAGCAGGATCAGGTCGGGATCACCACAAATGGCCCGGGCCAGTTCCAGGAGTCTTTGCTTGCCGTAAGGCAGGTCCACTGCCGAAAGGCTGTGTTCTTTTTCCAGTCCCACAAACTCCAGTTTTTCCCTGGCAGCTTCCCGGCACTTTCTTTCCCGGTCAAAATACCTGGGTGTTTTCAGTATGCTGTCCAGAATGTTATACTGAAAAAGGTTGTAAGCCCCGGTCATGACATTTTCCAGCACGCTCATATGAGAAAAGACTTCCAGGTTCTGGAACGTCCTGACCATTCCTGCCCGTGACCGGTCATGCGCCGGCTTTGTACTCATGTCCCTGCCTTTGAATTCAATCGTACCCTCGGTCTGATCAATCATTCCGCTGATCACGTTGAGCAGGGTTGTTTTGCCTGCCCCGTTGGGTCCGATAAGCGCTGTAATACTTCCCTGCACCGCCTCAAAGCTCACTCCGCTTAAGGCCATTACCCCGCCGAAACGGACATATATGTCTGTGCATGTCAACAAAGCAGGGCTAGCCATCTGATTTTCTCCTGAAAAGCCTGCTGGAAATAAATTCAGACAATTTGCCCAGGCCTCCAACCAGGCCCTGGGGCATAAACATCATGCATAGAATCAGGATCAATCCGTAAAGGATGATTTCCAGTTCCTCATACATGCGCAGAAATTCAGGCATGGAGGTCAGAAACAGAGCTCCGATCACTCCTCCCCACACACTGGACATGCCGCCCAGAATAGCCATGACAATGAGCTGCAGGGAAAAATGAAAACCAAAGGATGAAGGGGCCACAAAACTCAGGTAATGGGCATACAGTCCGCCGGCAAGGGCCGCGAACACCGCGGACAGGACAAACACGAACAACTTGCATCTGTGCACATTAATGCCCATGACCCGGGCCGCGTTTTCGCTGGAGTGAATGGCCTTGAGGGCGCGGCCGGTCCTGGAGTTGATCAGGTTGAGAGAAATGACAATGACCACTGTCAGCGTTGCCGCAACCAGATAATAATAGGACAGGTCCGAATAAAATCCATATCCCAGAACATTGAACCGGGGAATGCCCACAAACCCGGAGGGACCTCCGGTCAGGGCGATTGTTTCGTTTATAAATATGTAGACTATCAGGCCAAAACCCAGGGTAGCCATGGCCAGGGACAGAGCCTTGAGTTTCAGGGCCGGAATCCCGATAACAAAAGCCACAGCAGCCGACAGAATAATACCTGAAATAATTCCTGCTGAAACCGAAAATCCGTAATTGGTAGTCAAAATAGCCGAAGTATAGGCGGAGATACCGTAAAAAGCAGCGTGTCCCAGAGAAATCTGTCCGGCAAATCCAAGCAGCAGGTTAAGGCCCACCACTCCTATGGCCGCAATCCCGGAAAGGATAAGAATGCTTAAGTAGTATTCATTGGTCAAAACCCAGGGAAAGCCTGCCGCAATGACAATAAATACAGCCAGGCAAATCAAATTTTTCCTGCCCTCCATGGTCATACCCTGTCGATTTCGGCTTTGCCGAAAATGCCGGAAGGTTTGACAAACAGGATCACCAGCAGAATTATAAAGGCAAAAGCATCTTTATACCCTGAAGAAATCAGTCCGGAACCCAGCGACTCCAGAACGCCGATAAGCAGTCCCCCTGCTGCCGCTCCAAAAGGATTGCCCAGCCCGCCCAGTATACAGGCGGCAAAACCTTTCAGCCCCAGCATGATACCCACATCATACGAAGTCAGAGTGACGGGAGTAAGAATAATTCCGCCTACGGATCCTACCAGAGCGGAAATAGCAAAGGACAGCATGACCATTCGGTCCACGCTGATGCCTACCAGATGAGCGGCTCTTTGCTCATGAGAACAGGCCAGCATTGCCTTTCCAAAAATGGTTCTATTAAAAAACAGGCGGAGACTGAGCAGAACCAGCATGGTAATGAGCAGAATCCAGATGGTCTGGGGAATGATCATGGCCCCGAAAAAATCCAGGGGCTCTGTTCCCAGAAACGGAGGCAGGGAAAAAGTATCCTTGCCCAGCACAAGCATGACCACTCCCCGGATAAGGATGGAAACCCCAATGGTGATAATGATGATATTGATGACATTGTCGCCCTGCACCGGGCGGATGGTCAGCCTTTCCATCAGCACGCCCACCAGGGTGGTGCTGATCACTGCCAGCAGAACCGCGGGAATCAGACCCGCGCCAAGGAAACCGGTAAAGAATACGGCCAGCATCCCTCCCAGCATAACAAACTCGCCCTGAGCAAAATTAATGACCCTGGTAGCGTTGAATATAATTGTGAATCCCAGAGCGGTCAGACCATAAGTACTGCCCACGGTCAGCCCGGAAATGAGATACTGCAGAATACTTGCAAGGTCCATAGTCAGATACTGTTCATAGAGTTAATGCTGGTTTACAGATGTAAGAACCCCGGGGCTTAGCATCGTGAAAAAGTCCATACCAGGCAGGTTGTTCAAAAATTCCAAGCGACAGTCCGGCACCCACTTAGGACGCCATTTAAGACTTATGACGGAATAATACTCACTTAAGTGGGTGCCGGATAAACAGCAAAAAAAGTTCAAGGTCGCGGCGTATTTATACAGGTGCGGGTTTGAACTTTTTGCAGCGACAAAGCCGATTGGGATATTTTCAATAACCTGTCAGGAACTCTTTTCCCCTGCTGATCGTTTAATCCTGTCCGGATATTACTTTCCAGTCCTGGTCATCTATTTCAGCCATGACAAAGGCGGTTTCATCCAGTCCGTTATGATCTTGCGCAGACATGTTAAACACTCCGCCGGTGGCTACAAACCCCTGAATTTTCTCCAGGTTGTCCCTGATATCCCCGGGCTTTGCAGACCCGCCCATTTCAATGGCTTTCTTGATGAGCATCAAGGCGTCCCAGGCATATCCGCCAAAAGATGAAACCGGTGTGTCAAACCTGGTCTCATAATCTGCAATATATTCCTGCAGGATAACTTTTTGAGGATGATCATCCGGTATCTGATCGGCCACAGCCAGACGGCCCAGAGGAAGCATCAATCCTTCTGCGGCATCACCGGCCAGTTCTATAAATTTTTTAGAAGCCACTCCGTGACTCATATATAGAGGAATGTCCAGTCTCAATTGCTGCCTGTTGCGCGCGATTACCGCGGGGCCTGGATTGGTCCCCCAGCAGACGATGGCATCCGGATCATCTTTGCGGATGGCGGTAAGCTGGGAAGTCATGTCCGTATCCTTGGGGCCGTAGATTTCATCAGCAACCATATTCATACCCGTTTCCGGAATTAATTCCCGGAGAACTTCCCGGCCGGCCTGCCCAAATCCGTCAGATACGGTAAGAATGGCGATGTCTTTATAACCCTGATTTTTCGCGTGATTCAATATCCTGGTAACAGCGTGCCTGTCGGACTGAGGAGTCTTAAAGATCCAGGGGTTAACCGGATTTACAATCCTTTCAGCGGCAGCCATGGAAACCAGCGGAATTTCCGCTCTGGCGAAATTATTCATAATAGCCAGGGTATTGCCGGAGGTGGTACCGCCGATGCCTGCCTGAATCCGGTCTCTTCGGATAAGGCGGTCAGCGGCCAGAACCGCCTTGTTAACCTCTGTCTCATCATCATAAATAACAATCTCCAGCTGTCTGCCCAGAATACCGCCGGATTCATTTATCTGATCCTCAAGCATGACCAGGGTATTACGCTCCGGCTCTCCCAGAAAAGAGGCCGGACCGGTCACAGACGCCACAGCTCCGATCTTTATGACATCTTCCGCCAAAGCCTTTCCCGAACACACGGCCATCAGCAAAACAACAATCAGCAATAAACTCTTCCTCATTTTCTCCCCCTTCCTGTTTGCGCACAGGATTAGCAGTAACAATCCAAAACTTGGTACGGCAAATACTTTTTTTGACTCTTTATTGGATCCAGGTCAAGCTTAAGTACCTTCCATCCCGAAACAAAGCTTTATCAGCTGTAACCGGTAAATTGTTTCAACATATTCAAGTATCGCCATAATTTTAAGTTTGATGTAATATTTTTCCGGCAGATGGCCGTATTTTTTCAGCAAAGGACAATCAAATCCGGGGAATTCCTGATCAGCATCACTTAACCGCGTGTTGAAAAAGTCCTTATTAGACAGGTTGTTCAAAAATTCCAAGCGACAGTCCGGCACCCACTTAGAACGCCACTAAGACTTATGCCGGGATAATACTCACTCAAGTGGGTGCCGGATAAACAGCAAAAAAAGTTCAAGGTCGCGGCGTATCTACACAGATGCGAATTTGAACTTTTTGTAGCGACACAGCCAATTGGGAGATTTTCAACAACCTGTTGAAGCAAGATGTTTCCTTTGGAAAACCCAGCTGGAACAGCGTGTTTTTTTTCTTACGTCATAATCTTCTTGCGCATCAATTATAATTTTATTAGCCTCTTCTGTGCCTGGAGAATCCCAGGGACGTTATGTATTTATAATGCTTTACGTACTTCAACCTAGAGCCCAAAAGGTGGACCATGAACTGGACACACAAGGACCTTCTGGATATTGAATCCTTGTCAGACAATGATATTAAATATATTTTCCATACTTCTTCCCGGTTCATGGAGATAAATTCTAGAAGCATAAAAAAAGTCCCCATTCTCAAAGGCAAAAGCGTTGTTCTGTTTTTTGCCGAGCCATCCACGCGTACCAAGACATCCTTTGATATGGCCGCCAAGCGGTTATCAGCCGACAGCTTCTCTCTCGCAGCCACAGGAAGCAGTCTGCAAAAAGGGGAAAGTCTCAAGGACACGGTTCTTACCCTGGAATCCATGAAGCCTGACGCCATAGTCATGCGTCACAGCCTGAGCGGTGCAGCCGGATTTATCGCGGATCACCTGAATTGCTGTGTTATAAATGCCGGGGATGGATGGCATGCTCATCCCACTCAGGCCCTTCTGGACGGCTACACCTTGAGCCGCGTATGGAATGATCAGTTTCAGGGCAAAAAACTGCTGATCCTTGGAGACATCGCTCACAGCCGGGTAGCCAGATCCGATATTAAGCTGTTTACCAAGCTGGGCTGTCAAGTGGCTGTGTGTGCTCCCCGGACTCTTCTGCCCCCGCAAGTTCAAGACTGGCCGGTAACAATATACAATGATATCTATAAGGCCTGTGAAGGAGCAGACGCTGTTATCAGTCTCAGGCTGCAGATGGAAAGACAGGAAGCCGGACTTTTCCCGGGTATCCGTGAATATTCGGCCCGTTTCTGCCTGGCGTCAAGACACCTGGAGACCGCGGCTGCCGGAGTAAAAATCATGCATCCAGGACCAATAAACCGGGGAGTTGAAATAGCATCAGACTTGGCCGACTCAAGTGACAGCCTGGTCCTGGACCAGGTGGAATCAGGCGTGGCCGTGCGCATGGCCCTGCTTTATCTTTACCTTTCCAGGTCCAGGTCAGAACAGGAAATTCCGGAGGTTTGAAATATGGACGAATTCCTGGTTATAAAAAATATATTTTTGCATGAGCAGGCCGGCTTGCTCAGGGTTCAAGACGGCAGGATTATCGCTTTTGAGCCCGGCAGACCTGAAATCGACCCTTGGGCAAAGGTTTTTGATGGCCGGGGCTGTCTGGTACTTCCCGGTCTCACAGATGTTCATGTTCACTTGCGCGAACCCGGATTTGAATACAAGGAAGACATAAAGTCCGGACTGGAAGCCGCCGCCGGGGGAGGGTTCACCAGAGTCATGGCCATGGCCAATACAAGCCCGGTCAATGATAATGCTTCCATCACCAGATTCATGCTGGGTAAAAACATGGAATCCCACCCGGCCGGACCTTTTGTTCATCCGGTGGGAGCGCTGACCAGAAACCTAGAAGGCAGACACCTTTCACCTCTGGCCGAGCTAAAGGAAGCGGGATGCAAAGCCTTTTCCAACGACGGCATGCCGGTCACGGACAATGAAATTTTTCGCCGGGCGGTGGAGTACGCATCGGATCTGGAAATGACAGTCATCGACCACTGCGAGGATACTTATCTGGCGGCAGGCGGTGTAATGAACGAAGGCAGGGTTTCCAGCTATCTCGGCCTTAAAGGGATTCCCAGTGTGGCTGAAAGTCTTCAGGTAGCCCGGGACATCCTCCTGGCGGCTTATCTGGATACTCCCATCCACCTGGCTCATATCAGCTGTCAGGAATCTCTGGAACTTATCGCCCGGGCCAAAGACAAATCCATCCCCATTACAGCTGAAACCTGCCCGCATTATCTTTTCTGGGATGAAGAAATCCTGCACGGTTATAACACCATGGCCAAAGTGAACCCCCCTCTGCGGCGTAAACAGGACATTACGGCTATGCGCGATGCTGTAAAAGAGGGTGTCATTGATATCATTGCCACTGATCATGCCCCTCATGCCGATTTTGAAAAAGAAGTTCCCTTTGCCCAGGCTCCCAACGGCATTTCCGGGCTGGACACGGCTTTATCCCTCTGTCTTGAACTGGTCAGACAAAATATCCTGGACCTGAAGGATCTGACCAGACTCATGTCTTTTTCCCCTTGCAGAATCTTTAATCTTCCGGTTAATACTTTTCAGAAAGGAGACCCTGCTGATTTTATTCTGGTGGATCCTGACCATGAATGGACAGTTACCCCCGGGGCAATGCTGTCAAAAGGGAAAAACACACCCTGTACGGGTCAGGTGCTGAAAGGAAGGGTAATGGCCAACTTTATCGCAGGCCAGGAAATTCTCAACAGGTTTTAGCAGCCTGTTTAAAAAGTCTGCTGGGTAAGGGTCATACGCTTGATAAGGGGATCCGGACATCCTGAATGAACCTTCCGTACTGATGAAGGGCTGTTATCATTTCTCAAACTAAATCCGGAAAATCAGATAATATGAACAAACTTAACCTGCTGTGGGACGAATCTCACTTCTGGGGAATCATGCTCTCCAGGGCCCTCCAGGATCTGGAAATCCCCTTTAAAACAATCAGTGCAGGCCAGGTCAAAGCAGGAATTCTTGAACAGAGTCCTCCAGCCGGACTGCTGGTTCCAGGAGGGTGGGCAAGGCTCAAGACGGAAATTCTCGGCCGGACAGGGCGAGATAATATCAGGAAGTATATCAGCTCCGGGGGAAAGTATCTTGGCTTTTGCGGAGGTGCAGGCCTGGCTCTGCGTTCCACTTCAGGCTGGCCGGGTCTTGATCTTTGCCCGTGGGGGAGGAAACCGGTTAAAGAGCGCCTGCCTAATTTCAGCGGTCATATCCTGTGCCGGGTAAAAACAGATTATTCAGCCTGTGAACAACAGGTCTATCTCCCTGCCTGGTGGCCTTCCCAATTTAAACCCAGCCCGGATTCTCCCCAAAGCCTCCGGGTCATGGCCAGGTATCTGAGTCCGGGCGAAGATTTCTGGTGTTCAGACCTTATTCTTTCCCAAATCCAGCCCGGGGATCTGGAAAAATGGGAAAATATCTATAAAATAAACCTGAATCCGGTTTGTCTTGAAGATGAACCATGCATAATCCGGGATTCATTCGGGCTGGGAGAATATATTCTCAGCTATGTCCATCTGGAAACACCGGAATCCACCCAGGCCAACCGGATTTTATGGACCATTCTTCGTCACTGGCTTGAGCAATCCGCGCCCGAAGCTGAAAAGGTAAAGGTCACTGCCTGGAATTTGAGAGAAACAAGGCCTGTATGGAAGGATAAAACCCTTTTACAGGCAAAACAGGGACTGGATGAAATAATAGATCTTGCTCAAAGCCAGTTCCTGCTGTTTTGGAGATCTTCATGGCTTCTGGGCTGGAGAAGAGGTATCCCGGGGTCTCCGATTAACTTTCTTTACGCCATGATTTGCCGGGCATTGACTGGCCGCCCGGACCAGGAAACCAGAAACTTATGGAACGCAGGAAAAAAAGAATTTCAGGACAACATGGAAACATTTCTGAAAGAGCTTAAGACATACCTTTCCCAGGAACGTCTGGCCATAGCCTTTAGCCAGTCATCCCCTGAATCCAGCTCCAGTTCCGGTCTGCAAAGCCGCAAACAAAGACTTTTCGGCACATTTCCGGGTTATGGAGGTATCTACGGACAATTAATCCGCCAGTTGGACCAGCTTGTTTTCAGACTGATGTGACTTAGCAGGCAGGGCTCTCCCCCCATTTTCCAGATCTTTAAGTATCCTCTTTTTAAGACCATGAAGATCAAGCCTGGCCGGCAGCATCTCAAAAATTTTCTGGATATAGCGCTGTTTTAAAACCAGCCTGCGCGAAAAAGAAAAATTCAAATCATAAACCCAGGAACAGATAAGCAACTTGAAATCATTGAGATATTGCATCCGGGAATAATCGCCGAGCCTGCGCGACTTAAGCTGGTCAAGAATTTCCGGGGTTATTTCATCGGAGTCACTGAGTCCCAGGGTGACCACGCTGTTCCCGGTGCTTCCAGGCTCAAAATGGGACAGCATGACCGGGAAGATATCCAGCTTGTCCGCGTCGCGCAAGGCCTTGCACACCATGTCTATCTCCCGGGGCAGGCCTGACGGCAGGCTGTGTCTGTTGTGGAACAGAACCGCCAGCCGTATGCAGCGGATGTCCGAAACAGACAGGGAATCGAGAAAGCCCTGAGCGCCAAGTATCTTAAACCCCAGTCTGGCGTGATCAATGGAGTCGCTGTCTTTAAAGGTTTTATACCTGGCATATTGTTCAAATCGGCCAATATCATGAAACAGGGCAGCCACTCCGGTCAAAAAAGCAGGCCCGGCCCTGAACTGCTCAAATTCAGTAAGGAGCCGGGCCAGCTTTGCCACTCTCAGGGAGTGATCTTTTTTCAGCTTGATATTGGGATCGTTAACCCTGGTCAGTTTTGTAAAATCATGACAATACCGGTTGAAAAAATTCTCATACCCGGAAAAGTCTTTTATTTTTCCAGAAGCCATTTTTTATGCTCAAATTCTTCATCACTGATTTCCCCTCTGGCCAGCCGTTGTCTTAAGACATCCACTGCTTCCCGGACCTTCTGCCTTTCCTGTTCCGCCTCAAGGTCCATCTCCTTATCCCGGAACATTCCGCCGGGCCCGAACAGCAACCTGAGAAATCCTATGATTACCGCCAGTATCAACCCGATAAACACAAACTTGGACAGAATAAGTATCCAGCTGCCGGTGAATCCTTCTCCAAACGGCCAGTAACTCCAGTCAATTTCATCCAGGCTGAATATAGATGAAAAAATAATTAAATAAAAATGCTCAAACATGTATGTCCTGCCGGGAAGTTACCAAACAATTAATTATCAGTAACTATTTAAAATATTCAGAGACCAACCCTGGATTGGTGCTTCGCCCTTTATGCAATTTTTAACCGTCGTCTCCACAGAAACTTTGGCCCTGAGCCGTCCTGAATTATGAGAATAGTTCTTATCCTTCAAAATAGGTATAAAATTCAGGATGTATCAAAATTTCCACTTTATCCTTTTGTTGAATTTTGACCACATGATCAGGCATAAGCCCCAGATCCAGAGCTATGTCCTTAATCCTGTCTTCTTCCTTTTGAACCGCTTCACTCATCTCGTCAAATCTGGCAACAACTACCCAGTCATCCATGTTAAAACTCCCTGATAATTTTGATACAGTTTACATAGTGATTATTCTTTGTCTTCCTCATCAGGCCTGAAAGCCTTGACCCAAGTATTAATCCGACATCAAAGGCCAGGGGGTACATCTGCGGCAAGGGGCATAACCCTGATAAAAAACATCGTGAAGAGAGGAAAACTCTTTTCTGTTGGCTTGGGAAATTCTCTGACCATATCCACACTCTATAACGTGAAAACGCCTGCTCTTAATATTGCCCACATATATGAGTTCAGAGTCATTCCTGTCATCCATACTCAGGATTTCCGGCCAGAACCCCAGACCTTCCTTCATGGCCTGTTTCTGGGCATTGTGAATCCGCCGGGAAATATCTTTGTCCTCATCCTCATGGGCATAATAAAACGCGTAGCCCTGCCTGACCATGAGCACGCTAATATTCCGGCCGTCAGGCAGATAAGCGTAGCCAAGAGTCCGGCCATGGGAATCCCTGGAATCCGGTCCTGTTTTCAAAATCAGTTCCTGGTGGGCAATCAGTTTTACCAGATTACGGGTGGCCTCTCTGGCAAAGTACTGATCCTGTTCGCCATCATACCCCGTTTCCGGAGCATCAATGCCCTTTAACCTGACTGTTTCCCTGTCTTCCAGAATAAGGGTATCCCCGTCAGGCACCCAGGCCACCTTGATCTGCCTGGCCTGACCAGCCCCGGCCACAAGCAGGCAGAACAAAAAACAGACAAGTATTCTCAGGTAAAAGCGCATTTTGCCTCCTTAAAAGCGGGTTGAAAAACTCCGTTTTAAACAGTCTGAACAAACACCCTGGCTCAGGAAAAAAATTCGCGAGTCCGGTCTGTTTCAGCCGGCAACAGTTTAAACTGCTTGGCAGTCAGGAAACAGGCAGGAGGTTTCCAAAGAACAGCTAGGTCTCATAATAGGTCTTCAGGCTGGAACTGCGCACCGGATGCCTCAGCTTACGAAGGGCCTTGGCCTCAATCTGCCTGATTCTTTCCCTGGTTACGTTAAAAAGCTTACCTACTTCCTCCAGGGTATGATCGGATTTTTCGCCGATTCCAAAGCGCTTGCGCAGGACCTGTTCCTCCCGGGGAGTAAGCTCGGCCAGCACCCTGGCTATCTGTTCAGAAAGCTTGGAATTAACAACCTCCTCGGCCGGGGCTACTGCTTTTTTATCTTCGATAAAATCCCCGAGACTGGAATCTTCTTCATCTCCAATGGGAGTTTCCAGTGAAATGGGTTCTTTAGCTATCTTAAGAACTTTTTTGACTTTTTCCAGGGGATAATCCATGCGAACAGCAATCTCTTCAGGGGTGGGATCCCGGCCAAGTTCCTGGACCAGGTAACGCGAGGTACGCACCAGTTTGTTAATAGTTTCTATCATGTGCACTGGAATACGAATGGTTCTGGCCTGGTCTGCAATAGCTCTGGTAATAGCCTGCCTGATCCACCAGGTGGCGTAAGTGGAAAATTTATATCCCCTCTGATATTCAAACTTGTCCACGGCTTTCATCAGGCCGATATTGCCTTCCTGGATAAGATCAAGAAACTGAAGCCCCCGGTTGGTGTATTTTTTAGCAATACTGACTACCAGACGCAGATTGGCGCGGATAAGTTCCTGTTTAGCCCGCAGGGCGTCGTAATTACCCTTGTTGATCCTCCACAGGATCTCTTCAAGTTCGTGAACGCTGTGCATGCACTTCTGCTCAAGACGTTCCAGTATTTCGGATTTACCGTAAATCATCTCCTTAAAGGAAAAGAGTTCTTCTATGGTCATGCCCAGCTGGTCAGCGGCTGCTACCGGGTTGATTTCGCGCCGGTCCAGTTTACCCAAAAGATCGAAAAGTTCTTCCTGGGAAAGCCCCAGGGAAAGAATATAAGCGCTTAAATCCCTCTGACAGTTATACATCTGACGGACATAATCACCCACTGTCTCGATAATCCTGTCGATAAGGGTCTTTTCCAGCTTGATGCTGCGCAGGCAGTCCACCACATCTTCCTTATATTCCAGAATCTTGTTTTGAATTCCCCATACCCTGCGGTCAGTCCGGGCGCATTCATTTAGTTTGTCATATACGCCTCTGCGTTTGCGGTATATACTCCTGACTTCTTCCAGAAGGGAGATGACCCGTTCGCGCTGATTCATTTCTTCTTCTGAAGGATCATCCTCTTCTATGGTCTTGACCACATCCTTGAGCTTGACTTTTTCTTTTTTAAGATCTTCACCGACCTGAATGAGCTCTTCCACTGCAACCGGAACTTCTACCAGGGAGTAGAGCACATCCATCTCCCCATCCTCGATTTTTTTGGCGATAACCACTTCACCGTCACGGTCCAGAAGACCCACCGCGCCCATTTCCCTTAAGTACATACGCACGGGATCACTGCTTCTGGAAAGAGTATCGGAAACATCTTCCATCTTTTCCAGATTCACGGCCATGGTTTCAGCCATGGTTTCGGGATCTTCAGGCGTCACCGCCAGTGGTTTGCCCATTTTGCCGTCAACTATGGCAATATCCAGCTGATCAAAAATAGCTATAATTTCTTCGATCTGCTCCGGACTGTTTACGTCCGAGGGTAAAGACTTGTTGATTTCTTCGAAAGTTAAAAAGCCTTTCTTTTTTCCCTCGGCAATAAGCACCTTGATTTGTTGAACATCTTTAATGCTGCGCATCATCCTCCCCCTGAGATAATGGATGACAGGCCAGGGCCTGTACAGTCCTCTATATTAAAAAGTATTTTGCATTAGCCCGAGAATCCTTTTAATTTCCGGGTAATCATTATGTTTTTGAGCCCTTATAAGGGCTTGTTTCAAATTCTGCTTGGTCATGTTCAGAGAAGCATGACCGATAAAGGTTTCTAATTCCTGGAAAACCCGGGTCTTGTTTTTGCTTAATGAACCCTGTTGCAATCTGGCCTGGACATAAAAATCAAGTTCTTGGCCATCCAGATCCAGCTTCTCATTTTCTCTGGTTTTGTCCTTGATCTTTTCCCAGAATTTCCTGGCCCAGTCTGTACTCAAAACCAGGGAAATATTTTTTTGTTCCAGTTCAGGCCTGAATTCCGGAAAACATGAAGCAAAAGTCAAAATTTCCCGGTCCCGCTGCTCAGGACCCTGGTGCTGCTTCTTCAGGATACTGTTTCCTTTGCCGGTTGGACGGGCACTGTTCTTTTCCAGATTTTTTCTAAGCTCAACTTCAGTCAGGCCAAGTCTTGCTGCAACTTTGGGTATATAATACGTCTTAAGAGAAAAATCTGTAAGATTGCCCAGGAATTTATTTACCCAGCTCATGACTTCCCTGGGCGACTTCTCTGTGCCTACCACGTTAAGGCAGTATTCCAGCCCTGATACGGCCTGCTTAAGCAAATCTTCAAAAACTTGTTTGTCACTGGTGGTCAGCAAGCTATGAGCGTCTTCTCCCTGGGGAAAGGTCAGCACCCTGCAGCTCAGCCCGGCATCCAGAAGCATTTGAGCACTTCTGAAAGCAGCGTTTTGTCCGGCCCTGTCTCCGTCAAACAGAAGAATCACCTCTTTGCAGAGTCCGGCCAGTCGGGTTACCTGAGCATGAGTCAGGGCTGTACCCAGTATTCCGCAGCTGTTGGGATAACCGTGCTGATGCAAAGCGATTACGTCCAGGTATCCCTCGGTCAAAAAAACCTTTTTGGTCTGGGTGATATGTTTCCTGGCCTGAAAAAGACCGTAGAGATGGTCCCCTTTTTTATAAATTGGACTTTCGCTGCTGTTCAGGTATTTGGGTTCCGCGTCATCAACCACCCTTGCTCCGAAAGCCACCACCATCCCGGACAGGCTGATTATGGGAAAGATCAGCCTGGACCTGAAGCGGTCATATATCCTGCCGTTTTGATTTCGGCTTAACACACCCGCCAGCACCCCGTCTTCCGGGGTAAAACCCTGTTTTTCCAGAAACCCGGTCAGGTTCTGCCACCCTGCGGGGCTCCAGCCCAAACGGAACTCTTTGATCATGGTTTCTGATATTTTTCTGGAAACCAGGTATTTTCGGGGCGTCTGGTCCCGTCCTGACCAGAGAAAATCCAAAAAAAATTTCCCTGACAAAGAATTTACTTCCTGGGAAATGCTTACCTGGTTTTTTTCTTTACTTTCCCGGGAAGAAAAATGGTCCTCTATTTCAATCCCGGCTTCTCTGGCCAGCTGTCTGACTGCTTCGGCAAAATCCAGCCCATTAATATTTTTATAAAATTCAATGACATCACCAGAAGCCTGGCAACCGAAACAATAATAAAAACCTTTATCCGGACTGACTGTAAATGAAGGTTTGGTCTCCTGATGAAACGGACACGGAGCGCTCCACCTGTCGCCCACCGGTTTCAACTCAACAAACCTGTTTACTACATCGACCAGAGACAGTCTGGATTTAATTTCAGCTATACTCTTGGAATCAATAATGCCCATTATGCATCCTGTCCCGGCACGATTAGAACATAATTCAACTTGAATAATTAAGGCTGGGAAATACTTTGTCCATACCTGATCCTAATTTTAGGATATTTTCGCTTATACGCCCTGAATCCGTGAACCGGGCCCTGATTATGAAGTTTTACATCTTCATCCTGAAACCTATTTCAGTTCCACCTCAGTCACACCCTCTCCACCGGACACCCGGGAAGAGCAGCTGAATCCGGCCACATGCACGCTGTTTTTTAAATATTCGTGCACCGCGGATCTTAAGGCCCCTGTTCCCTTGCCGTGTATGATTTCCAGATGCTTTCTGCCGGCCAGAATTGCCTGATCCAGATATTGTTCCAGCTCGGACAGTGCTTCCTCGACGTATTGACCTCTTAGATCGAGCCTTATGGGAACATTCCCGGCAGATCCGGAAGTAGACACAGGCGCTGATTTAACCATTGATTCCGGGGCACCGCTCTTTAGGGAGGTCAAATCCACCCACAGGGAGATCCCTCCCAGATCTATCTTGACCTGCCTCTTTTTTTCGTCTTTTTCCTGAACAATCCCTGGTTTGTCCCAGGGTTTATAAGTATACCTGTCTCCCGGCAAGACTTTGTCCCAGGGCAAGGTTTCTTCAGGGAGTGAACCGGGCTTATCCTGAACTCCTTCAGCCCGGGATTTTAGATGTGTCAGATCTTTTAACGCTTTTTTGCGGCCGATTTTCCTGGTCTGCCACTGCGTTAAGATTTCCCGGGCAGTGGATTTTATTTCATCCATCAGGAAATGCTTCTGTCTGACAAGATCCTTTGTCTTTTTCTCAAACTTTTCTTCCAGTACAGCCTCTTTCTTTTTGAGACTGTCCAATTCCTTCTCCCTCTGAACAGCCAGCCTGTTCAGTTTTTCAAAAACTTCGCTCTGACCTTGCCCTTCCACCAGCATATACTTTTCCGCCCGGGCAAGAATTCCTCCGGGCAGTCCCTTTTCCCTGGCCACGCCCAGGGCCAGACTGGCCCCTACCTGATCATAAGCGATACGGTACAGGGGTTTCCCGGTTTTATCATCAAAAAGCACGGAAGCAGCCCGAACGTAATCCCTGGTCAATGCATACGATTTTAAGGCGGGAAAATGAGTAGCCGTAGCCACCCAGGCTTTTTTTTCCAGGAGCTCATCCACCACTGCCTGCGCCAGTGCCGCGCCCTCACCAGGATCAGTGCCCACCCCGAATTCATCCAGGATAACCAGGGATTTCTCATCGATCCTGGGCCAGAACCTGCAGAAGTGATCAATCTGGGCTGTAAAAGTGCTCAGACTCTCTTCAACGCTCTGCTGGGAAACCATGGATACAAAAATGTTGTTCCAGCCGGGCATGACGCTGCCCTCATCCGCAGGAACAGGCAAAGCGCACCGAGCCATAAGAGCTGCCAGACCAAGGGTTTTCAGACATACGGTTTTACCTCCGGCATTACCTCCGGAAATAATCAAAGCCTGTTGACCGGGTAGAAGCTCGATGTCTACGGGTACTGCGGAAAATCCTCCCAGCACCAGCAGGGGATGGCGCACATTTTTAAGCTTCAGCCCCTTATTATCGGAGATGCTCAGTGGTTCAGCACCCAGCTTTGCTGCTAATCCGGCCTTGGCCAGAATAAAATCCATTCTTGCCAGCCAGCTGGCCGTACTTGCTATATCGGATGCCGATTGTCTGCATAAACCGGTAAGATATCTGAGTATTGCCCGCAGTTCCTTTCTTTCCTGCTGTTTGAGCTTCTGCAGTTTATTATTGAGTTCCGTGAGGAAGAAGGGCTCAAAATAACAGGTCTCTCCGGTCTGGGAATAATCATGAATTATCCCCTGAATCCGGCCTTTGAAGTTGGACTTCAGGGCCAGAACATACCTGTCCGAGGAAATGGTCAGGTACTCGTCCTGGAGGTACCGGGAAATATTTGCAGAATCCAGGGAATCGCTTACTTTTTTGGAACATTGTTGCCTGATGGACCTTATTTCCTCTCTGACCGCGTATAACTCCGGAGAACTCTCGTCCCTGATTTCTCCGGTGGGTCCCAGACACCTTTTAAGAGCGCCGACAAATTTTTCCGGCCAGATCACCCGGGATTGCAAAGCCTTTAATATAGGATATCTGTGCTGGTCAATTTTTTGTATGGAAGTGAAAAAAGCTTCTGCTTCTCTAAGGAAAGCAGAAAAATCCCAGAAATACTCAGTATCAAAAACCGAGTCAGGATACTTGAGATCGTTTAGATAAGAAGTGATGTCAGGAAAAAAGTTGAGGGACAGGCCGTATTCTTCATGGGAGGAAATTATTTCTCTTAGAAGGCTCAGCTCAAAATCCAGCTCATGGGAATTCTCAAAAAAAGACACTTCAAGGCAGGCCTGCTTTCCCGAAGGGGAGACAGCCTGGTCGCTCAAATACTGAAGGACTTTGGGGAACTCCAGCATATTAATAGTTTTAGATTCCATAGCAGAGTATTGATAGCGGGCCTGATCAAGGCCGCGTGAACTTGGGCTTCATAGTTTAATATTCAGAGGGCGATGAGAAACAGGGGATAGCAGGCTGTTGCCGAAAAACAAATTATTCCGGGCAGACAATCTCAGGAAGAAAGCAGGTTCCGGACTATCATGCTGAGTTCGCGTCCATCGGTTCGTCCCGGATACCTTTTGGCAACAGTCTTCATAAGCAGGCCCATACCCTTCATATCAGTAATGCCAAGCTCAGCTTTTATTTCCGCTGCAATCTGTCTCATTTCATCCGGAGTAAGGGGGGAAGGCAGGTAGGGTTTAATGAATGTCAACTCATTTTGCTCTTTCAAACTGAGATCTTCCCGACCGGCCCGGGTAAACTGATGTATGGATTCCTGTCTCTGTTTAATCTCCCTGGTAAGCACGTCCAGGGCCTCAGCATCAGTAAGGTCTCTTCTTAGTTCAACCTGCTTGTTTTTAAAGGCTGCCTTGAGCAAGCGCAAGACAGCCACTTTTTCGGTTTCTTTGTTCTTGTAAGCAAGGATAAAGTCTTTTTCAATGCGCTCAGTAATCAACATTTTTACATCATCTGCATTTTGCG
This sequence comes from Desulfonatronovibrio sp., assembly GCA_046496945.1. GTDB lineage: Bacteria > Desulfobacterota > Desulfovibrionia > Desulfovibrionales > Desulfonatronovibrionaceae > Desulfonatronovibrio. Next base: position 2,776 of record JAWOGL010000106.1, on the reverse strand, counting down.
CATTTTCTTGATTAACCTTTTTCTGGCAGCGGCTTCTTTTTTCTTTTTCTGAATACTGGGCTTTTCATAATGCTGCCTTTTCTTCAGTTCGGAAAGTATTCCCGCTTTTTCAACCTGCTTTTTAAACTTACGCAAAGCATAGTCAAAATTATCATGTTCTCCTAGGGTAACTCCCGGCACTAAAACTCACCTCCTTACAAGCTATTCCGGCCTTAATCCGGAAATGAACATATTCTTTTCCTGTCCTGTCCGGCTTTGGATTTTTTACTGAACAGCAGGCCAAAGGAAATATATAAACAACAAACCAGTTCATTGCAAGCAAAAAAAAAGAGGGCCAGGGCCCTCTTTTTTTTTGCTTATAAGCTCCAAAGATTATTCTGCAAGCTTTCTTTTATCAGCAAGGGTGTCACTGATTGATTGAAAAACTACAAACCCGACTCCCAGTCCTATGGTCAAAAGAACCAGATACAGGACACTGAAAAATACAAAATGATCAGCCAGCCACCAGGGTATGTCCTGAGGAAGCATACTCTGAATGGATTCGCCGGGCATCATGGTTTTCCATTTAAGGTCGATCATCAGGGCCTCCACACTTGATTATTATTTAACAGCATCCTTAAGGATTTTGCCGGGCCTGAATTTTACCACCTTGCAGGCCGGGATCTTGATCTCTTCGCCTGTTCGGGGATTGCGACCGTTGCGGGCCTTTCTCTGTTCCACAGCAAAAGTACCGAAACCGGTCAGGGTCAGCTTGCCTTCGCTGACCAGAGTCTCCTCTACGGATTCCAGAAAAGCATTAAGGGCCTTTTCAGAGTCGGTTTTGGTAAGACCTGCTTTATCCGCCATTTTAGATACCAAGTCGGCTTTTGTCATCAGTAGCTTCCTCCTTCAAAAGTTTAACTTAAAAAAACCATTCACTCACTCATAAATATATATTCTAAACAGCAAAGAGATTATGGCCGGATCCCGGCTTGAATCATTGAGCGGTTTAAAACTGGATACAGGGTTTTAACCCTTTGCGCAAGCAAGATACATAGGTCAAACAAAATTTCCGGGCTCAAGTCAAGTCTAAATTTGCTGATTCTTCAAAAAAACAACCCGGGAAAGGCCCTGAAAATCAGCAGGGCTGAGGTCTTCCGGCCTTGATCTGGGATCAATTCCCCGGCTTTCCAGAAAAGAAATTATCTCATTATTCCAATAACTTTTCAAAATAGTCCCAATCTGCTTGCGTCTTTTTTGAAACAAGATCCGGATGGTTCTGGCCAGCTGCTCATTGGAAAAAAATTTTTTTTCTGTGTTAATAAGTTTAAATCCCAGAACTGCGGATTCAATCTTTGGCCTGGGTCTGAAAACCTTGGGGGAAACCATAAATAGAATCTTTGGAATCCAGAACGACTGGATCCAGACCGAAAGCGCGCCATAGGTTTTTGATCCAGGATCAGCCGCGATCCTCTGACCTACCTCCTTTTGAACCATAAAAACCGCTTTATTAAAATTCAACATCTGACCGGCCATATCCCAGAGAAGCCTGGATGCGATATTATATGGGAGATTCCCCGTGATCCTGAGCCGGTTCAGACGATTGAGTCTGGACCAGTCCCAGTCCAGGGCGTCAGCGCAGACAATATTAAGTTCCGGCATCTCGGCCTTAAGCGAAAGACAAAGATCTTTGTCTTTTTCCAGGGCATAGACCAAAGCTCCCTTATCTGACAGAGGCCTGGTCAGGGCACCGCGCCCCGGACCGATTTCAAGGACATTATCAGCCGGGCCAATATCCAGGGCGGCTGCAATCTTGCGGCATATATTTTCATCAATCAGAAAATTCTGGCCCAAACTTTTTTTTGCTCCAGAATTCATATTCTTTTAAGACGCCTCATGCGCTTCCTTTCCGCCCTTTTATCATGATAAATTCTTATGATTCTTAAAGACAGCAGATATGTAACCAGAGACAAGACAAAACCCACCACCAGTCCGCCAAATAACATCAACCAGAAAAAATCCCAGCCCATATTAATAATATTGAAAAGAGTAAGCTCTTCAGGATCAAACTCTTTTTTACGCACCCGGATTACCATCCTGCCCACAAGATATAGCCCGTAATAAACAAATGGAGCGTACAGGGGATTGGTAACCCATGTTCCCAGGGCAGCCGCTATCTTGCTGCACTTGAAAAGCAGAGCCAAACCCAGACCCGCCACTGTTTGAAAGGGGATAATGGGCAGGCAGCCCACAAACACTCCCACTGACAGGCCCATGGCGATTGAATGGGGGCTCTCGCGTATGCGGTAAAGTTTGATGTGCCAGTAACGAAAGAACCGGCTCAGGCCGGATCTGGAATTTGTTTTCAAGGAAACAGCACTTTAAGAAATATTATTGCCCTGCCAAAGCCCACCCCCGGCAGCATATCTGCAAGGAGTTGTCCGCCCCGGCAAGAAGCTGATTAATAAAAACTCGGGTTACACATCCGGTATTGGCTCCTGATCAGGAGCATTGCCCCGGGGCACAGAGAAAAAAACCAGGCCTGCGCCTCCATCAATGGTCTGCTCAGGCATAGGACTCCATGACACTGGTCAGTTCAGCCTGATCCACTTTATTATGGTACAGAAGGTCTCCAGTGGGATGAGGAAGCTTTTCTTCAAATGAAGGGTTGTCAGCCTGATAAATGATGCCCACCGGTATTTTTTTTCCCCACTCCGCAGCCAGGGCCATGGCCTTTTTCCAGTCCCCGGGATCATGATCCCGGGGTTCATAACAACGTTCCTTGTACCAGGCAAAG
>JAWOGL010000169.1:0-5163 GCA_046496945.1 Desulfonatronovibrio sp. | reverse complement strand
TGTCTGAAACAGCAGCAGGTGTGGAAAAAGCTGCCCAGTCAGAAGATCAGGAAGGCCTGAAGAAACTTATCCCCAGGCTGGGGGAACAGTACAGCCAGGCAAAAACAGAAATACACAGCTTTCTGAAAACACTTTAAATCAATAATATCTGACAATCATTAACTTTTTTCTAAAGATATTTATCCGCGTATGTCTGATAAATCCTTTCTTTAATAAAAAAATCCACCAGCTCAGGGTCCAGATGATGATCCTTTTTCATGAAGGTTAATATTTCAAGGGCCTTATCAAGGGGAATAGGCTTTTTGTAAGGTCTGTCCCGGGCGGTCAGGGCCTCAAATACGTCAGCAACTGCAATAATTCTGGCCTGCAGGGGAAGGCTGTCCTCAGACAGGCCCTGGGGATACCCTGAGCCATCCATACGTTCATGATGCATGGGCGCATAATCCGGAACCCTGGAAAGTTTTCTGGGAAAAGGCAGGGGCTCAAGAATCTTTCTGGTTACAGCAGCATGATTCTCTATGGCCTGTCTATCTTCCGGGCTTAGATTGCCTTTTCTGATGGAAAGAAGACGCAATTCCTCATCAGTTAAATATGGTTTTTCCTCCCCCTCAAAAACATATTTCCTTGAAGCAATATCCTTGAGCCTGGTCAGCATCTCGTCAGTTATAAACTGACCTGTCCGGTTGCAGTGTATTACAAATTCCAGATCCTGTTTCAGTTCTGCCTGCTGTTTTTGAAATTCTTCTGTCAAATCCTCTAACTTCTGATTTCCGCCCTCTCCTGCACGTGTTTTTAAATATTCATTTTCAATACACAGAGAAATCAGGGCAAATCTGGATTTGATAAGTTCTTCCCGGTCCCAGATTTTTTCCAGCCTGGTCTGTTTATCCAGAATATATTCTGGCGTGGCGATCTTACCCACGTCATGGAGCCAGGAAGCAATCCGCAGTTCATCCATTTCTTCGAGTGAAAAGCTAACTTTACTGAAAGGTCCGTTATTATCTCTGCTCACCGCGTCAGCAAGCAGCTGGACCAGCTCCACCACCCGGTCAACATGCCGGCCTGTATGAGCGGATTTTCCGTCAATGGCAATGGCTATACTCTTAATAAATGAATTCAGCAGGGTTTCCAGATCCTGAATAAGCCGGGTCTTGGTCAGAGCAATGGCTGCCTGGGAAGCTAAGGCTCCCACTATCTCTTCGTGTTCCCGGGAGAAAGGAACAATCTCACGGGTTGCGGGGTCTATGGAGTTAATTATCTGCAGAACTCCGATTATTTTGTCTTCATGGTTCTGCATGGGAATGACCAGCATGGATTTTGAACGGTATCCTGATTTCTGGTCATACTGCCTGGTTCCACTGAAATCAAACCCCTCGGCCATATATACATCCGGGATGTTAACCTTTTTTCCTTTCAAAGCCACATAAGATGAAACATTCTGAATATTTTCCAAGCCTTCCCTTTCCAGGGGAACCGGGGAAAACTTGTCCATCACTGATTTATCCCTTCGAAGGCTTAGTTTCATGGTCGCGTTCTGCACGATTTCAAAGCTCAGTTTTTTTTCATCCTCATCAAGGAGATACAAGGTTCCCGCGTCCGCGTTGGTAAGTTCCCGCGCTGAGGTCAGTATTTTTTCAAGGAGATCGCTGATATTTTTTTCTCTGGACAAGGAAAGACCAATGGCTGTGAGGCGGTGAAAAAGAGTAACCTGATCCTGGACGTGCTGTTCAAGACGGGCAAACAGTTTGCGCAGGTCAGCTTCAGATACTTTTTCCTCCCAGACCGCCCTGCAGTCATCCTGAAACAGTATCTCGCCAAGCCTGTTCAGTGCAAAGGAAATTTCTGAGTGCTGCATGATAATATCTCGCTTTTAACAGGTTGTTGAAAATCTCCCAATTGGCTTTGTCGCTACAAAAAGTTCAAACTCTTACGTATGCTAAATACGCCGCGACCTTGAACTTTTTTTGCTCCTTGCACTTGGGATTTTTGAACAACCTGCCTGTTAAGGACTTTTTCAACACGCTTTTAAAAATGTCCCTGGTCATCTCTCCTGAAGCACACCACTCATGGTCCCCATTAAAGGATCAAGCACATACTGCAGGACCGTTCTGGATCCGGTGTGGATGGCCACCTGCATAATCATCCCCGGATAAAGACGGTACTGCATACCGTTATTTTCAAATCTGTCTTTTTCAGTCTGGATTCTTACCGCGTAATAAGCACCGCCTTCCTGGGTGACCGTAGTATCCGGGGCCACATGGATAACCTTTCCCTGGAGCTTTCCAAAGATAACGCTTTCCCTGGATGCCAGCCTGACCGTGGCTTCCTGGTTTTCATGCACATAACCGATATCCCCCACCGGAAGCATGGCTTCAATAACCAGCCTGTCCCCGGCCGGAACGATCTCCACAACGTCCATTCCTGATCGGATCACGCCTCCTACAGTTGTTACATGCAGGGTTTTAATCACTCCGTCCGCAGGAGAACGAAGGACCGTTCTTTCAAGACTGTCCGCGTGTCTGCGCTGCCTCTGCTGAATTTCCTCCAGATCCTGCCTGGCCTTTTTCAGCTGATTTTCTATATCCTTATGATGGGCGGTGCGGATCTTATTCAGATTGGCCCGGGCTTCGCTTAAAGCGGCCCTGGCCGCTTCCAGAGCCGCGCCGTCTTCTTCGATCCTGCTCTTCAGGGCTGACTCTTCACGCAAATACGACAAATGTTTATATCTGGTGGTAAGATTCTCTTCCAGAAGTTCCTGGCTGAGAGCTATCTGTTCCTGCAGAAGCTCCAGATTCTTGCGGGCATTTTCCCTGCGGGTAATAATTTCCCTGACCTGATGCTCTCTTTGCCGGATAAGTTCCTGCTGACTGAACAGGTTGCTCAGATGAGCATCCTTCAAAGCCATAAAATGCGAACGTGATCTTTCAGCCAGCTGAGGATGACTTTGTTTCAGATCATCCGGAAAAGCAGGCTCTTCCATGCCCTGATTTAAAGCCTCCAGCCGGGCCAGATCAAGTCGCAGAGAAACAATCCTGGACTGAACCTCTTCAAAAAAAGCGTCACTGACAATCTGCTCCAGGACAATCAGGGGTTGTCCGGCTGAAACCACCTGGCCTTCATTAATAAGTATCTCCTGTACAATGCCGCCTTCCAGATGTTGCACCGTTCTGACCCTGGTACTGGGTATCACCTGTCCCTGGGCCATGCTGACAATATCCAGTTTGCCTACCGAGGCCCATATAATAAACAGAACACAAAAAAGAGCCATGACCAGCAACAGAAGATGGGAACTCTTCAAAGGAACAGATTTTCTGTTCAGATTATCGATGTATGCTTTATCCATAATATTTAATGACCATGAGATAGTGGGAAGGAACTAACGGATATTGAAAAACTCCTTGTTCAAAAGTCAGTTAGCCGGACAGCTCTTTCCGGACTCCCCTGACAGCCACCTCTGGAACCGGTTTGGATCCCAGGTCCACGATAATCCCGGCATCCATCAAAAGTCTGGGATCACCGGAAAAAATCAGAATCGTCTTCTGACGTTCTTTCAGATTCTTTATAGTCCTGTTAACCATTTTCCAGCCCTCCACGTCAAGACCTTCTGCCGGTTCATCCAGGATTACCAGCTGACCCTGCGTGGTCAGAGCTCTGGCCAGGGCCAGCCTTCTTCTTATACCCAGGGGCAAAGGATGGCCTCCTTCATCAATCTCCAGGTCCAGACCCTGGGGATGAGAATCCAGAAACCTGCGAAGACCTGTATCATAAAGCACTTTATTAAGTCCCTCATTATCCAGATCAGGACTGGCCGCCATGATATTGTCCCTGATGGTGGCCGGGAAAAAGCCCGGTTCCTGGGGAAGATAAATAATTTGTCTCCTCCACCATTCCAGAGAAATCTGGTTCATCTCCAGCCCGTCCACCAGTATCTGCCCTCGGGATGGTTCCAGAAGCCCTGCCGCCATCTTGGCCAGGGTACTTTTTCCGGAACCGTTATAACCAGTAAAGCCCACAATTTGCCCGCAGGGGATCTGCATATTAAGTCCTTCAAACAAAGGGCTTCTGGACCCGGGATAAGCAAAAGCCAGATCCTTAAAAGCCAGTCCCCCGGAATACTCCTTGAGAGCGGAACCGCTGGTCTTTTCTCTGGGCAGGGCCATGAAGTTTTTGAGAAGGTTTTCTGCCTGCCCGGCTCTTTTGAGCAATGCGGACGTCCGCACAAATCTGGCCAGAATGGTCAGGGGCATGGAGGAAAGAATGCTTATGCCTATAAGTGCTCCGATGGTCAGCTCTCCCATGTATACCTGCCTGGCTCCAAGGGCGATGATAAACGTGCGGGCAAAAAGACCGATACTCATGAGCCCGGCCTGAGACACATCTTCATTATGAGCGTTGTATCGCCTTAAGGTAATTATATTCCTCAGCTGTTCAGACCATTTTGGAGCAAAATGATTAACACCTCCAAACAGGCGAAGAGTTTCCGGCTCCTTGATGGCTGAATTAACCAGGACCTGATTGCCGGCGGAAACATCCTGAAGCAGGGCCATGGCTTTTCTGGATCTGAACATGGAAAACCAGGCAAAAGCGAGAGTCAAACCGGCTCCCAGGGCAGCCACTACGCCCAGCTGAACATTAAGCAGAAAAATTACCCCGATAAACAGAAAGGAATAAGGCATGTCCAGGACTGAATTTACATTGGGAGCGCTATACGCGGCCTGCAGGGTCTGCAGGCTGTTGACCGCCTGAATTATTTTCGGCTTTCTAACCTGATTTAAAGCCTGCATCCTGGACTTTCCCAGAGTATCAAACACAGCCTCGGCCAAAGGGTCGCCCGGCTGGATTCCCACCTGACCGGCCATTCGAGTTCTGATGGTTTTAAAGGCAAGCTGAAGCAAAACAGCCAGGAGCATGCCCGTGGTCAGGGTAATCAATGTGCCGTCCACACCACCGGTAAGATAACGGTTAAAAACCAGAATGAAAAAAAAAGGAGCGGCCAGGACCAGGATATTGACAAAAAAAGAAGCCACTGCCAGTTCCAGGGCCAGGGATGTTGATCCTGATGACGTAGAGGCGCGAGACGCTATTCAGTTTTCAGCTGCAAAGGAGAACATACCCTATAAAATTTTTCTTATAAAACCGAGCGATTATGTCCGTGCATTCGAA
>JAWOGL010000059.1:0-19808 GCA_046496945.1 Desulfonatronovibrio sp. | reverse complement strand
TGAAGCATCCGGCCAGGTCCGGGGCAATGGCTGAGCAGGCCTTTCATCTGGCCAGGGATAAGTTTTCAGATGAAAGGATGGTGGATGATTATGTGCGGATTTATGAAGGTGTCTTGTGAATATTAACTATAGTCCCGGCCCAGCTCTGGATTCATGTTTCTGTTGATGCGAACTCCCTGTCGCGGTTCCGTAAGACAAACCATTAACTGATCCTGTATACTGAATTTAATAGCCTGAAAAGTTCTGGAAAAAACTGGCAGTTTTTAATGTGCATGGTTTGCCTGAACGGAACCGGCGACGGTCAAACATCGCATCAATGGCGAAACATCAAACCCCGGGCTGGTCTTAAATTTTGTGCCTGATTATAATTTGGTTAATAGTTGCAAGAATACAAATAATGTGGGGAACAGTTTCAACTCCGGGAGATACGAATGAACAGGGATAAGGATATTGTCTGGCTGGATCTGCGCGGAAAATGCTGAGGCCTTGGTCTGGAGGTGGGTTGGCACCTCCGTTTATCCAGGGGTGATCATGTGCGTGTTCTGGCCCTGAAAGAAGCAAAAGGGCAACTGGAGAATGTTTTGCATATGCATCCCATATGGGAGCTTCACATCTCTGAAAAGAACAGTCATATCCAGGCAGACTATACCCGCAAAAGGAATCTGTATGAAGAAGACTGACATGCTGATACTGGGGTGCAGCCCCAGAAAGGACGGCAACAGCGACCATGCGGCCCGGGAGGCTGCCAGAGCGGCCGTGATGCTGGGGCATAATCCGGAGTTGTTGTATCTGCGGGATTATCATGTCCTGCCGTGCATCGGCTGCCATAAGTGCGCCCTGTCTCCGGAGTTTAAATGTGTTCTGGATGAAAAAGATCAGTGCAGGTTTATCCTGGATAAAATCGACCAGGCAGGGGTGGTCTGTTTTTGTTCACCTGTATTTTTCTATCATTTGCCGGCCGGGTTCAAGGCTCTTATAGACCGGGGGCAGAGCGTATACGAAAGATGGATCCAAAAGGGCTTCAGGGGAGAAGCAGGCAAGGCCCTGGTCGTCATGGTGGCCGGCCGGAAAAAGGGGGAGGCTCTGTTCAAAGGAAGTCTTTTGACCCTGAAGTATTTTCTTGAACCCTTTAACCGCAATCTAAGCGATCTCTGTCTGCGTGGAGTGGATGAAAAAGATGATCTTGGAAATGATGTAACGGCTTGCCGGGAGATATCTGATTTCGTGAGTAAAGAACTTGACGATGAAAAGTAATGTTTATTCAATCCCAGACCCTGAGCAGGGGACTCTGCCGGCTTTCTGATATTTATGTCCGGATAACCGGCAAAAGGTGCTGCGTATGCTCGGCCGTAATAGCCGACCCCTTTCCGGGAATAATCCTTTGTCAGAAATGCTCTGAAAAACTGCAGGCCAGAAGAGGCGGTTATTGCGGCATGTGCGCCAGGATATACGCCCTGGAAGATGAATCAACCTATTTATGCTATGATTGCCGGAATCAGCCTTTTTCCTGGCATGGGATAGCTTTTTTTTCTGTATATCAGGATCTTCTTAAGGACATTATTCTCAGGTATAAATTCAGCGCGGACCTTGGTTTGGGTAAAGCCCTGGGCAATTTGCTGGTGGAGGCGGCGAGTCTTCATCCCCATGAAGAGTTAGACTGTATTGTGCCGGTTCCTCTGCATTATAAAAGGCTGCGCATCAGGGGGTTCAATCAGAGTCTGGAACTGGCCAGAATACTGGGACGAAGAATAGATCTTCCAGTAGTTGGTGAAGCATTGATCAAAACCAGACATACCCCGCCCCAGAGTTCCATGAACCGCAAACTCAGGCTGAAAAGCCTGAAAAAGGTTTTTGCAGTCAAAGGCAGGCAGCTTGAAAATAAAAATATTCTGCTGGTTGATGATATAATGACCACCGGATCCACACTGGAAGAATGCACCAGATCTCTTCTAAGAGCTGGAGCCGCAGAGGTCAGGGTCTTGTTTCTGGCCCGGGCTGATTAAATTTTTTTTCAATGATTTTTCTTGACTAAATCCGGATTTTATATGTAAATACCTCTTTTTGCATTTGGGAGGTAAAAATGTTTGCAATAATAGAAACTGGTGGAAAGCAGTTCCGCGTTCGTGAGGGACAGCAGATAAAGGTGGCCAAGTTAACTGATGAAGCCGGATCAGAAATAGTAATGGACAAGATTCTTGCTGCCGGTGTTCAGTCGGATGTAAAATTCGGCCAGCCCTATGTGGAAGGGGCCAGAGTGGTTTGTGATGTTCTAAGCCATGAACGGGACAAGAAAATCATTGTTTTCAAGAAAAAACGCCGTAAAGGTTACAGCAAGAAACAGGGACATCGGCAGGACTTTACCAGGTTACGGGTAAAGACCATTGAGGCCTAGTCCGGGGAGGTTTAAAAATGGCACATAAAAAAGCTGGCGGCAGCTCAAGAAACGGAAGAGACAGCCAGGGACAGAGACGGGGAATAAAAAAATACGGTGGTCAGGCGGTAAGAGCCGGTAATATATTAATCCGGCAGCTGGGCACAAGAGTCCATCCTGGTGAGAATGTAGGCATGGGCAGGGATTATACCCTGTTTGCTCTCATCGATGGTCAGGTCAAATACGAAAAGTATACCAGACAGAAAAAGGTAAGAACCAGGGTCAGTATTATTCCAGCTGTTGCATAATTTTTTTTGTTTTTTCGATAATATTTTCAGCCGCCTGGTTTTTCGGGCGGCTTTTTTTTTAGGAGCTTGATAAAAGGTATGAGATTTGTTGATGAAGCAGTAATAACTGTTCGCTCCGGCAAGGGAGGCAACGGATGTGTTTCCTTCCGGAGGGAAAAGTATATCCCAAGGGGAGGCCCTGACGGTGGAGATGGGGGCAAGGGCGGGGATGTATATTTCCAGGCTGATGACAAACTCCTTACCCTTTATGATTTCAAACATAAGAGAGTTCATGAGGCAGGCAACGGACGTTCAGGTATGGGAAAACAGCGTTTTGGTCAGGGCGGAGCAGACCTGGTGGTCAAGGTTCCGCCGGGAACCCTGATTTATGAATTGTCCCAGGAGGGGGAAAGACTCATCGCGGACCTGACATATAACGGGCAGCAGATACTTGTTGCCAGGGGTGGGATTGGCGGAAAGGGCAACTCGCATTTCAAGTCATCCACGATGCGGGCTCCCAGATTTGCCCAGGAAGGTCAGGAAGGGCAGGAACTGAAACTGCGTCTGGAATTAAAAGTTATTGCTGATGCCGGCCTTCTGGGTCTTCCCAACGCGGGTAAGTCAACTCTCATCTCCAGGATCTCTGCGGCAAAACCAAAGATCGGAGCTTATCCATTTACAACCATTACTCCAAATCTGGGAGTGCTGGATGATGACCGGGGAGGGCGCATGATCATGGCTGACATTCCCGGACTTATCGAGGGAGCTCACCAGGGACAGGGCCTGGGTCACCGGTTCCTGAAGCATGTTGAAAGAACCAAATTTCTGGTTCATATACTCAGCGTGGAAGATATTGATCCTGACAGCCCCATGGATGGATTTCAGCTTTTGAATAATGAACTGGCCAGATTTTCCCCGGAACTGGGCGCCAAAGAGCAGATTCTTGTAATCAACAAGATTGATCTGGCTGACAGTGACCGGTTGAACAAAATTAAAAACAGCCTTGCCGCCAAAGACCAGGAAGTATATTATATTTCAGCACTTGAAGGTTCCGGGGTGGATGAGTTTGTGGACGCGGTCTGGAACAGGTATTACAAGTTGTCTGCCTGATAGAAGAAAGGTTCAAGGTTCAAAGTTTAAGGTTCAAGGGATTAGGTTCAAGGTTCAAAGTTCAAAGTTCAAAGTTCAAAGTTCAAGGTTCAAGGGGTAAGGTTTAAGGGGCAAGGGATAAGAGAAAGGTTAAACTGTAACCAGGAATTAATGACAGCCAACCGGGAATAATCAGATATGTCAACAACCAGCAAAGAACAACGTTTAAAGTCCCTTGAAAATGTGAGCAGGGTTGTAATCAAGGTGGGAAGCGCTGTGTTGACAACTGAAGACGGCCTGGATCTGCGGGTGATCAATCGTCTGGCGGATCAGGTTTCTCTGCTGCATGATCAGGGAATTGACATTATCCTTGTTTCCTCAGGCGCGGTAGCAGCCGGGTGCAAGGTCCTTTCCTCTGCCCGGGCCAAAAGTGATCTGGTTTTCAGGCAGGCTGCTTCAGCCATAGGTCAGAGCAGGCTTATGCACGCCTATGACGAGGTTTTCGGCAGATATAATAAATTAACCGCCCAGATTCTTCTGACCAAAGAAGACCTCAACAACAGAGAAAGATTTATCAATGCCCGCAACACCATGCTGCAACTCCTCAGCTGGCGGACCATTCCCATAATTAATGAAAACGACACAGTGGCGGTGCAGGAATTAAAATTTGGAGACAATGACGCTCTGGCCGCTCTGATTCTTAATCTGGTTGAAGCTGATCTGTTTATTAATCTTACCTCGGCGGACGGCGTGTTCAGTGATAATCCCCTGGAGAATCCAGAGGCGGAACAGATTGAGTGTATCGAAGATATCCACGGCGCTCCCATTGAAATCATGTGCCGGGGCAAGACCACTCAGGGTAGCGGGGGCATGTACAGCAAGCTTCTGGCCGCAAGGAAAGCTGCCCAGTTAGGGGTGCCTACCCTGATTCTTTCCGGCCGGGACAGATTCTGTCTGGAAAAAGCCTTTGAGGGTCAAGCCCTGGGCACATGGATAATGCCCTGTAAAAAAGCTATTTCCAGCCGTAAGTTCTGGCTTGCCTATAATCTGGAACCAAGCGGAGAAATCAAAATTGATAAAGGCGCGGCCAAAGCTGTTTTTGAAAAAGGAAAAAGTCTTTTGCCCGCCGGAATCGTGGAGATAGAAGGCGATTTCTGCAAGGGGGCTCTGGTCAGGATTGTTGAAAAAGACAGCCCGCGTAAGCCGGCAGTAGGCCTGGTCAACTACCATGCCTGGGAACTCAGGATGATAATGGGCAAAAAATCCACACAGATTGAAGATCTTCTCGGGGAGTGCCTTTATCCGGAAGCCATTCACAGGGATAATCTGCTCCTGGAAGCTATCGGGTTATAAATGTCATCCCCGGACTTTAATAAGGCAGTTCCTTCTCTGCTTGCCCTGACCGGTATTTTCTTTTTAAATTTTCTCACCAGGATAATCCTGTCTCCTTTCCTTGTCTTTATCATCGAAGACTTTGAGCTGACCAAGGCCCAGGCCGGCGAGCTGTTTCTGCTCCTTTCCCTTGGCTACAGCATTGGCCTGCTTGGTTCCACATTTATTTCCTCACGTCTTGACCATAGAAAGGTTGTAATTATTTCCGCCCTGGGAATTGGAGTCTGTCTCTGTCTGGCCGCTCTGAGCCCGTCCATTGTCCTGCTGCGTCTGAGTCTCCTGGCAGCCGGTCTTTTCGGTGGTCTTTACTTCCCGTCCGGTTTTTCCATTCTAAGTTCCACAGTCCACCCGCGTCATTGGGGCAAGGCTATCGCCATACATGAGATTGCCCCTAATTTAAGCTTTGTCCTGGCGCCCCTGCTGGCGGAGATATTTATCCGGACAGGTCTTGGCTGGCGGTGGATGCTGATTTTTGTAAGCATTTACGCATTGATCGCCTTTCTTTTGTTCAGAAGATTCTCCCGGGGAGGAAATGAAAGGAGTCAGCCTCCAAATTTTTCCGGTTATCTATCTGTGGTGTCTAAGCCCGCCTTTTGGGTGCTTGTGCTTTTTTTCAGCCTGGCTATCGGCTCCACCCAGGGTGTTTTTGCCCAGAGTCCGCTTTATCTGATTACCGCGCATGATTTTGAGCCGGGCTTTGTGAATTATCTCTTGTCCCTTTCCAGGGTATCCGGTATTTTTCTGGTGTTCTGCGCAGGTCTTCTGGTAGACAGACTGGGAGTGAAAAGGGCTCTCAGGATATTCATGACCCTGACAGGTCTTTGCACTGTGTCACTGGGCATACTTCAGGGAAACTGGCTGGTGGCAGCGGTAATTTTGCAGCCGACCATGGCCTGCTGTTATTTTCCGGCGGGATTCGCTGCCCTGTCCAGATCTTTTTCCCTGGAATCAAGGCCTGTGGCCATATCCCTTATCGTGCCTTCCGCTGTGTTAACCGGCGGGGGATTAATCCCGACCATGCTGGGTTTTTTCGGGGATAAAGACATGTTCGGCATGGGGTTTGTTCTGCTCGGGATTGTCATTGTTTTGAGCGTTGCAGCTGTGCCGTTCCTGGTTGATAATAATACATAAACCGCATTAAATTAAGAATTTGAGAGATACTTTTATGGTCAGGAAGGTGATATTTGTACTTTTGTTGCTGCTGTTAATAACCGCATGTTCAGCCAAGACACCCCAGGAAATACTGGTCAGACACCAGCTGGCAGCTCCGGAAATTAATAGTCTGGAAGTCTGCGTGTCATACGCCTGCCGGCATAAGCAAAGGACTTACCTAACTCCGGAGGAATGGGATTCAGTAGCCTTAATGATGACTCCGGGAGAGGAGGATTCGGCCTGGCTGGAAAGACGGAGAATAGCTGATACTATCGGGCTTCTGGAACGGATTGTAGGCCCCAAGGTGGGAACTCAGCACAACAAGGCCAGAAACGGTGACGGTCCTTCCGGTTCCAGGCAGCTGGACTGTATCGCGGAAGCAGTCAACACCACTATTTATCTGCAGCTTTTGCAAACCACCGGTTTACTCAGACACCATCATCTATTGGCGCCTGTGCGCAAGGGACCGTTGAGCAGCGCGACCTGGATGCATTTTTCAGCCGCCATAGAAGAAAATCAGACTGGAAAGCGTTTCGCGGTTGATCCCTGGTTTTATGACAACGGGCATCCAGCGGTGGTTGTTTCTCTGGAAAAGTGGATGTTGCCGAACCGGAAGGTGAATTAAGGACGTACTCTTTGGTCAGTTGAAAGCTGAAAGCTAAAAGCTCAAAGCTAAAAGTTCAAAGCTGAAAGTTCAAAGCTGAAAGCTAAAAGCTGAAAGCTAAAAGCTCAAAGCTGAAAGCTCAAAGCTGAAAGAAAAAGAAATAATAAAGAATTTTTGTAACTATTCACCATGATCGAATAAAGAAGACCTGGACCCCGGATCTGGTCCGGGGTGACGGTTAAAGCAGGCCGTTGCCTTTTTCCGTCATTCCGGACCAGATCCAGGGTGGTTGAAAGGGCATACGCCATATGTGGTGAATAGTTACGAATTTTTACCACAGAGATCACCGAGAGCACAGAGGCGGACAAATTAAAAACAGCATAGTTTTCTTTCAGCTCTGTGTTCTCGGTGATCTCTGTGGTGAGTACCCGGGTGTGGGCGAAGACCGCCTTAATATTTTCTTTGCGCCCTTTTTTCCAGAACCCCGATTATTTTGGAGCAGGAAAAGGTCAGGGAAAAATACAGGACAGTAATGGTTATCCAGATCTCAAAAGTCTTATAGGTGGCAGCGGTCAACTCCATGCCCTGAAAGGTAAGTTCCTGGATGGAGATGACAGAGACGATGGCTGAGTCTTTAATGGTTGAAATGAACTGGCCCGCCAGTGGAGGCAGGCAGCGCTGATAGGCCTGAGGGAGAATGACCAGCCTCATCTGCTGTCTTTTGTTGAATCCCAGGGCTGCTGATGCTTCCCATTGTCCGCCAGGGATGGAATTAATCCCGCCTCTGATAATCTCGGCAATGTACGCTGCTTCGTAAACAGCCAGGGTGATTACCGCGGCCAGAAAAGAAGAAAACTGGCCTGCCGGAGCAAAAAGAAAAGCCAGGACTCTTCTGGTTTCTTCAGAACGGCTTCTGAAGAATTCATCCACTCCCAGAGCCGGCATGATCTGATCGCTGACAAAGAAGTAAAAAATAAATATCAGAACCAGGGGCGGAATGTTTCTGATCAATTGTACATAACTGAAGCCCAGCAGTTTTTGCAGAAGATTGCTGCTGGTCCTGAAAAGACCGATTACAGTTCCCAGGGTAATGGCCAGCAGAGTAGCCCAGACGCTGAGCTTTATGGTGGCATGAAAACCGCGCATGAGCATGCCGGGAACCCATGTCCCGGTTTGTTCATCAAACCGGTAGATATACTGCAGTATAAAAGACCATTCCCAGTTGTAGTCCAGGCCTTTAATAATCCGGATATACAACATAATCCCGGCTCCAATGAGCAGAAGTATTATGACTATATCCAGCAGGGTGATTCTTGGTTTATCGGAAATCAAGTTGAAGGTTTACAGTTCTAAGATTGATAATGGGCAATGAGTTTTTTGGCTTTCTGGGCCAGAAGAGAAACTTCCGGTTTGGACACCTGGTCATCTGCTCCCACGGACTCGCCTTTATGTCTCAGTCTTTCACTTATAAGCGAAGAAAAAAGTATGACCGGCAAAGTATTCATTTCAGGATCGTCTTTTATTTTTTTGGTCAGGGTGAGCCCGTCCATCACCGGCATTTCAATGTCGGAAATAACTATTTGAATAATTGAAGACAGAGGTTCGTTTTTCCGCCCGGACGTTTGTTTTATTTTTTGCAGCTCATCCCATGCTTTCTGTCCGTTATTAAGTTTGAACACTTTAAACCCCGCCTTTTCCAGAAGATCTCCGATCATGTTTCTGATAAGGGTGGAATCATCGACAACCATGGCTGTATATTGTCCGGACGCGCCCCAGTCTATATCCTTGTCAAGTTTTAAGGCGGCTCCGGGGTTAAGTTCCGCGATGATCTTTTCCAGATCAATAATAAAGACTATCCTGTCCTCAATTTTAACCACACCGGTAATGCTGTGGGAACTGTATATGTCTGTATAGTCATCCGGTGCTTCGATTTCTTCCCAGCTCAGACGGTGAATCCGGGTGACACCGGAAACCAGAAAGCCGTTAATCAGGTTGTTGAACTCAGTAATAATGACTTTGGAGCCCTGGTCCTGGATTTTGTTTTTATCCATCCACAGAGCCAGATCCACCAGGGGGATGATCCTGGAACGCTGGTTAAAGGCCCCAAGTACGCTTGGATGGGGGGCATTGGGCATTTCAGTTATTTCCGGTCTGTTGATTATTCTTAATACCTTTGAAACATTTACCCCGTAGTAACCCTGATACTGTTTTTCATCAGCCAGGGTTTCATTTAAAAAGAATTCAACTATTTCCAGCTCGTTGGTTCCTGATTCCAGGAGTATTCGGGTTTGGGTCATGACTGAGCTCCGTTATTATTCTGTCTTGCGACGGATTAAATTTTTTTCAACAAGCTGTTACGATATTAATCGTCAAGGTTCAGCATGGACTTGAGTTTGTGATAGACCCGGTTAATGGTTGCATCTGGAGTTGAAGCCCCTGCGGTAAGGCCAAACCTGGAAAAACCGGAAATACTTTCCATCCTCAGTTCATGTTCGGTCTCAATGTGAACACAGGCCAGGCAATGTTCTGTCGCCACCTTGCAGAGTCTTCTGGTGTTTCCGCTGTTTCTGCCGCCCACAACAATCATGCAGTCAACCTGGTCGGCGATTTTTATGGTTTCAACCTGTCTATCTTTGGTTGCGTCGCAGATGGTGTCAAGTATCAGAATATTATGTTTAAGCCTGTTTTGCAAATACTGACTGATTAATTCAAACTGTTCTCTATCCTGGGTGGTCTGGGCGGCAAGACAATATTGCTGCTGGGGATTGAGCTTTAGAGACTCAAGGCCGGTGAAATCCTCAAAAAGATGGGCCGTGGAATTAGCGTAGCTCAGAAGTCCCTTGACCTCGGGATGTTCAGGTTCTCCGAAAAGAAGGAGACAGGCGGGTCCTGTGCTGTTTTTGCTGATGAGGAGCTGCGCTTTCTTAACTTTGGGGCAGGTAGCATCGATGATGTTTACTCTTTTCCGGACGAGCCGGTCCTCAATGTCCAGAGGTATGCCATGCGCCCTGATCAGTACGATATCGTCCGACTCCGGTTCATTCCAGTCTTCAGTTACTCTTACCCCTTTTTTTTCGTAATGAGAAAGCACCTGGGGATTATGAATAATAGGGCCAAAAGTATATATCCGCCTGTGGTTTTTGTGCATCAGGGCCTTGTCCAGCTTGTTAAGGGCCAGGCTCACTCCCATGCAGAAACCGGCCCTTCTGGCCAGTAAAATTCCTGAATCCATTGATGTTCCTGAGTGTTTATGATGATTGTTCAGCAGATATCGCTGACAGCCTTTTCAATGTCCTGCCAGCTGTTACAGGTTATAATTTTTTTGCGCAATTCTTTTGCTCCGGGTATTTCCCTGATCATCCGCGGAATAAGGGTGCGCATCTTCAGGACCGCTCTTGGAGAATCGTGGTATTTCCGGTAGTAATATATAGTTTTCAGACATGTGTCCCGCAGGTATGAACGGCTGAAATCAACCTGAGGATCGGGGGATTTCAGGCTCTTGTACTGCTTGAAGATATATGGACTGTTCAATGCTCCTCTGGCAAACATTATATTGTCAACCCCGGTCCGTTCGACGCATTCAAGGCCGTCCCGGGCGGTAAACAGATCTCCACTGGCTATGACCGGAATCCGGGTGTTTGCCTTGAGTTTTTTTAAAGCTTCCCAGTCAGCGCGCCCCGAAAAAAGCTGGCCGGCTGTCCTGGGATGAAGGGTTATCCATCCTATTCCGGATCCGGAAAGTTTTTGAGCCAGCTGGAGATAAACATGTTTTTCATTGTTCCACCCCAGACGGATTTTTATGCCGGTTCGGCCGGGTCCTGCGGCATCAGCCATGGCCAGAGCCATTTCAACAATCAGGTCAGGGTTCTTTAAAAGAGCGGACCCGGATCCGGTTTTGACCACTTTTTTCACTGAGCATCCGCAATTCAGATCAAAAAAGCAGAAGCCCTCATCCAGGAGTATACGCATGGCCTTTTGGATTACCTGTAATTCGCTGCCGTAGATCTGGACGATGAGAGGAGAGTCTTGAGGGCAGGTTTTTAAGAGTTCCAGAGTGTTTCGGGTTTGATAAAGGAGGCCTTTGGCGCTTATCATTTCTGTGAAGGCCGCGCTGCAGCCGAAGTGTCTGCATAACAGCCTGAACGGCAGATCGGAAAATCCGGCTAAAGGGGCCAGCCAGGGAAAGTCGGGGTGAACAGGCAGAGAGACGTCAGGGGGTGCAGGGGCATGTTTAAACAATAATGCTAAGCCCCCCGCCTTCTCCATCTGAAAGTTGAACTTCCCTGAGCACTATCTCAGGGTGCAGATTTTCAATCATGAGATGCAGTCTCTGGCCTCTGAAGTAGTCTCTGTTAACAAAGGCCAGCAGACGCAGATCATCAACCAGGACCCAGGCCAGTCTGGGGCCGTCGTATTCCAGGATTATTCCGGAAACCACTTCTCCAGTCCGGTACCTGGTCTTGAATTTTCTTACCCGCGGGTTTTCCATGCCCTGGTAAGAAGCTTCAAAGGAACCGTGGTTAAATATCTGCATGTTCACTGTTCCAAGCGGACAGCTCCGCAATCTCACCGACAGGTCATTATTAATGACCGTCGACTATAAGCTCAACTTCATCTCTGGAAAGACCTGTGGCCTTGACCAGATCATCGATTGAGCGGCCGTTCTGGTGCCCGGTGACTATGAGGTTTTTCATGAATTGAGGAGATCTGGTGTATTTATCCGCCTGTTGAATTAGTTTGTTAAGTTCTTTGATTCTCTGGTCCATTTTTGCTTCAAGATTGATCAATTCCTTTTGTCTCTGTTCAAAGGTAGAAACCAGCTCCTTCTCCATCTGGGCGTTGAAATCCAGCCTTTCTATGAAATTTTTCTGATTCTTCTGCAATTGAGAGAGCAGGGACTCTGATTTTCTCAGGCGGTAGAAAAAAATAAAAACCAGGACGAGCAAAACGATCTCGGTCGCGCTGACAATGAGTATGGTCCATTGAAAAGAGTTCATGACGGGCATCCGGAACTTTCAGACTTTGATGTCCAGAATGTGATCACTTTGTTCCGGCATCTCATGATGTTCTTCCTGGTGTTCCTGTTTATGATGAGACTGTCCGCCGGCTGAGCCTTCCCGGGCATCTCTGTCCCTGATGGAATTTGAAGCTGGTTCCGATTTTTCTGTCTTGATTACCTGTTGGCCTTCTCGCTGGTGTTTCTGGACTACAAAATGGCTCAGAAACGCCTGATGCGCTGAAGGAGCGTTTTGGGCAGCGAACTGCATGTGCTGGACCAGCGGAGCCTGTGACAGTACCACCGGGAGATCAATGGGGCGGATCATTTATTTCACCAGGTATTCCTCAATAAGCAGATCTTGAACGCGGCCGGTGCTCAGATACTGGTTGACCACCGACAGGATGTCATTTTTAATTTTATCTGAATTGTCTTTGTTTCTGAGAAAGATAGCTTCCTGACTGCGCAGATAGTAATAAATTGAATCACGCAGTATTATTGATTTATCGTTTATTTCCCTGGCCATTTCTTCGCTTTGCGCTGGAAAAGAGAATTTTGAATACAAAAACTGAATGTTTTCCCCGTCACGCAGTTCAATCATAAATGGTTTAAAGTCAATGAGCTCCTCGTAGACAGGTTCAGGTTCTTCCACTACTTCCGGGGGAACATCTGCTTCTTCAGGTGCTTCAGGAGGATGAGGCCTGTCTTTCAAAAAAAACAGGAAAACACTCGCCAGTAGAGCCAGGATCAATAAAACCCCAATAGATGCCTGGATTTTTCTGTTCTTCCAGATAGCGGGCAGGTATTTCTTTTCCCGTTCCAGAGAAGGGACTGGCTTTTCTTTCTCTGCCGCAATCTTGTGAGGTTCTTCTTCTTTTTCTTCAGGGACTTCTTCTTCGTCCAGAAAAGGCGCGTCATCCAGGTCAAGTTCTACCTTTTCCCTGGCTCTGTCTATGTTCAGTTCGCTCTTATCAAGAGTGACGTCTTTTTCTTCGGAAGAATTATTTTCTGCCATAAATTTTCAAATAATATCCAACGCATGGTTAGGAACTGTTATTCAAATATCTTATCAATTTTCTGACCCAGAGTGTCGGCGGTAAAAGGCTTGACAATATAGTTTGAAACTTTGGCCTGCACCGCTTCAATGATGTTTTCCTGCTGAGCTTCCGCTGTAACCATCAGAAAGGGAAGATCTGCAAATTCTTCACTGGATCTGACTTTGCGTAAGAGTTCTATGCCTGACATTTTAGGCATGTTCCAGTCGCTGACTACAAAATCAATCTTGTCTTTATTAAGGACTTCCCAGGCAGTGGTGCCATCGTCTGCCTCAACCATGTTGGTAAAACCAAGTTGCCTGAGTATGTTTTTAATTATTCTGCGCATAGTTGAGAAGTCATCAACTACCAAAATACGCATCTGCTTGTTCATGGGCATGCGTTCCTCCTAAAATTGCTCGTGTTGGTCAGAAAATTTTTTTTGAATTTTGCCAATAGCCTGCGAATGCAGCTGTGACACCCTGCCTTCGGTAATCTCAAGGACCCGGGCCACTTCTTTCATGGTAAGCTCCTCTTCATAATATAAAGAAAGAACAAGTTTTTCTTTATTGGTCAGTTTATCAATAAGTATTGCCACCTTATTGACAAGATCTCTAAAAACCGCGCTCTGCTGAGGCTCATTGTTTATATCCTGTTCCCTGACAAGAGTAAAGTTTTCATGCACTGCTTCCAGGCTTAAACATATCTGGTTCTGCAGGGCCACCATTCCTTCTTCAATTTCATCAATGGAAAAACCGGTTATTTTTTTTAGTTCAGGATAGGTTGGCTGCTTTCCGGAATTCTGTTCAAAATTGCGGATACATTCTTCCAGCCTTTTGACTTTTTTTCTAAGACCTCTGGAAAACCAGTCCATTTTCCTGAGTTCATCAAGCATGGCACCTCTTATGCGGTTGTCCGCAAAGGTTTCAAACTTGATCCCCAGTTTGGAGTTAAAATTGCCCAGAGCCTCCATAAGACCAAGAGTTCCCGCGCTGATGAGTTCGTTTACTTCCACATGTCTGGGCAGTCTGTGTTTCAGCCGGGCAGCGGTGATTTTAATCTTGTGGGCGTAAGCCCGGACAATCTCATCTTTTTGTCTCGATGGTAACTCATTAAAGGAGGTGTCCTGATCTTCCAGAATAGACCATGGTTTATTCTTGGAAGAGTAGCTTTTTCCAGAAGAATTTAATGTTTCCATCTAGATTTTTATCTGGCTCCCAGTTGGTTACAGTTTTGGCAAGATTGAATAGCGCCCTGGAAGCGGGCGCGTTTCGGTCATAATGGCAAAAAGGTATCTGGCTGCCAACCCCCTTTTTTACGTTCTGGTCAAGAGGGATGACTCCGCTGAACTCCAGGGAAACCCCGCTTAAAAAATGGTCACAGGCGTTGTAAAGTTTTTTAAACACATTTCTGGCCTCATCCTTTGTCCTGGCCCAGTTGACCACTACCTTGAACCGGTCGATGTCGTGTCTGGTTTTAAGGACTTTGATCAGGGCGTATGCATCGGTAAGTGAAGTAGGCTCTGGAGTAAGAATCAGAACTCTCTGCTGGACCGCGAGATTGAAATAAATAACATTTTCATTGATTCCGGCTCCAGTGTCCACAATCAGGAAGTCGATACGGTCTTCAAGAAAGTCCATGGCTTCAAGAAGCTCCAGCTTCTGTCCGGTATTCAGGGAAAGCATTTCACTTACTCCGGAAGCTGCCGGCAGGATGTCAAACCCATACTTAGTGCTGACAATAATATTTTGCAAGGTTTCGTTCTGGTGAAAAAGGTGGAAAAGGTTAAGCTTGGGGGTAATGCCCAGCATCACGTCCACGTTGGCAAGGCCAAGATCAGCATCAAGGATGAGTACTTTCTTGTCCATTTGACTGAGAGTATAGGCCAGGTTTACCGCGATATTGGTTTTGCCTACACCTCCTTTGCCTGAAGTGACAGAAAAAACCATGGGAAGCTGTCTGTTGTTTTTCATGATAATTAACTCTTTGTTGTGCTCAGATTCTGTTGTCCGGCTTCATTCAATTGGGCAGGTCATTATTTGCCGGTAAACTTTTTTTGAAAATAAGGGTCCACAGATTATCCTGGGAAGCCGGGGTTGAACATTGTTTAAGGGTTGTTCCATAAGAAAAATAAGATACCGGCAGCCCGGTTTTCCATGAGGCGTTGACCATTACTCCATAATTACAGGCTTCGTCGATTTTAGTCCAGATTATACTTTTGAGGTTGTCATTACCCGCCTTCAACAGGTAATGATCAACCTGGGTGGTGCCGTATACAGGACTGAGAATCAGGTGGCAGTGAATGCCCAGAAGTTTTTCGATTTCCCGGGTAATGATTTTAGTTTCTTCACCAAATCCCGGCGTGTCAATAAGTATGAGGTCAAAAGCGTTTTTTTTCCCGGCCAGATCCTGCCAGTCAGCAGCTGTTCTGGCTTCAAGATAATTAAGACCGGAAAGAGACGCATAATGTTTGAGATACAGCCGCCCACCAGCATGCTGGGTGTCTGTATTTACCAGGCATATTTTCCAGTCAGGATTATTGCGTCTGGCTTCCAGAGCCATTCTGAGCACAGTGGTTGTTTTTCCAACTCCGCTTGGTCCGATGAACGCGTGAGTTTTTCCTTTGTTCATGCATTTAGGCCACGACATGGTTGGAACCAGATCACCCAGGACTTTCAGAGTGGGCAAATGGATATTTTCAGACATGGATGACCATAGATCCATGATCACTTCGGAATGAACCCCCTGTTTTTCCAGGTATTCCAGTATCTGTTTCTGTCTTTTGGTAATATTTGGGCCTTTGACATTTTCTTTGACTATTTTGAAAAAACTGTTTTTGAAATTTTCCCATTCCTGTCTCCAGTCGGCATCATACGCAGACCGGTCTTTTCCGGTCAGGTCCTCCCCGGGGTTCTGTTTATTGCCTGCTTTGGTTTCAGGTTCTACTTCCAGGGCGGCCACCACCTCATAACTTTTTTTTCCGTTTGTGCTTACGCAGTCAGTACTAAGAATTACAGCATCCGGGCCCAGTTCTTTTTTAATGTTTTTAATGAGCGATGAATAAGATTGTCCGCGGTAGGTTTTAATCTGCATTTTTCAGGCTCACTATGTTTACTGATTCCAGACGAATGTTCGAGGGTATTTCAGTCTGGGATATTACCGGGAGATTCGGCACAAAACGCAGCAGCAGCTGAGCAATATGTGGCCTTATAACCGGAGTAGTCAGAAGAACCGGTTGTCCGTCAGGGACCATGGTCTTTTCCATGATTTTGCTTATCTTCTGGATTATTTTCTGGGCCAGCTTGGGCTCCATGGCCAGATAAGTACCGTGATCGGTCTGTCTCAGGCCTTCCTGAAAGGCTGTTTCAACATCATCTTCCATGGTGATTATGGGCAGAAGACCGTCTTCACTCATAAAGGGCTTGACTATGGTTCTGCCCATTTTCTGTCTTACAAATTCGGTCAGCTGTTCAGGATCCTTGGTCTGCTGTCCATAGTCAGACAGGGTTTCAATTATAGTTAACAGATCTCTTATGGATACTTTTTCCTTGACCAGATTCTGCAGAACCTTCTGCAGAACTCCCAGGCTTATGATGCCGGGCACCAGTTCTTCCACTGCTTTGGGCGCGCGCTGGGAAAGGTTGTCCAGAAGACTCTGGGTTTCCTGTCTGCCCAGAAATTCATGAAGATTGTGCTTGAAAATTTCTGTCAGGTGAGTGGCTATAACCGTGGAAGGATCAACCACGGTGTATCCGGCCATGGAGGCTTCTTCTTTTTTGTTTTCCGGAATCCACAGAGCCGGCAGATTAAACGCGGGTTCCAGGGTTTCAATGCCCTTGATGCGATGCTTGGCGTCACCCGGATCCATTGCCAGAAAATGGTCAATCATAATTTCAGAACGGGCAATCTGGTTGCCTTTTATTAATACGGCGTATTCACCGGGCTTGAGCTGCAGATTGTCCCTGAGATGAAGCGACGGGATAACCACGCCCATATCCACGGCGAACTGTCTGCGGATGGACCGGATGCGGGAGAGCAGATTTCCGCTTTGTTCCTCATCAACAAGGGGAATTAATCCGTAACCCACTTCAAGCTCCAGAACATCAAGGGGCAGCAGGGCGTGCACTTCTTCCGGAGTTTCCATGCCTATTTTTTTGTCCTGTGTCCTGCCTCCTGTCTTTTCTATGGCTTCAGTTTTCTGTTTATGGGCAAGAAAGGAAACCGTGAAAAGAACCCCTGAAAAAAGCAGAAAGACAAAGGTAGGCATTCCAGGAACAAGTCCGAAAAGAAGCAGGACAACCGCTACCAGGCGCAGGGCTCTTGGATGATTGGTAAGCTGGGCGATGAATTCTTCGCCCATCTGCGCTTCTGCTGCAGCCCGGCTGACTATTATGCCCGCGGAAGTGGAAATGACAATGGACGGAATGGTGGCCACCAGTCCGTCGCCAATGGTCAGCAGGGTATAGGTCTCGGCTGCTTCGGTCCAGGACATGCCCTGCTGAAAGATGCCTATAAGCAGTCCTCCTACAATATTGATGACCGTGATGAGCATGCCCGCTTTTACATCTCCGGAAACGAATTTGCCGGCACCGTCCATGGCGCCGTAAAAATCTGATTCTTTGCGGATGGCTTCTCTTTGATGTTTGGCTTCCTGTTCATCTATCAATCCTGAATTGAGGTCGGCCTCAATGGACATCTGCTTGCCGGGCAGTGAATCCAGGGTAAACCTGGCGGCTACCTCGGCGATTCTGGTGGTACCGGTAACAATAACCATTTTGTTCAGAGCGAACAGAATCAAAAATATGACAATACCAATGAGATAGTTTCCACCCACTACAAAATTTCCAAAGGATTCAATGACGTTTCCCGCGGCATTGGTCCCTTGATCCCCGTGCAGAAGGATCAGCCTGGTGGTTGCCACGTTGATGGCCAGCCTCATTAGTGTGGTGACCAGCAGAAGAGACGGAAAAATCGTAAGTTCAAGGGGCGAGGTGATGAACATGGCGGTCATCAGGATCACAAAGGCGAAGGAAAGATTGAAGGTCAGCATGATGTCCAGGAGTATGGTGGGCAGGGGAATAAGCATGACAAAAAGAATGATTATAACACCTGATGCCAGGAGAACATCACCCTGCCGGGTAAATTTTGAATAATCCAGGTTCATGACGGACGATTTTACTGACATATAATTGACACCTTCTTGCAGGTTGGAGATGGTTGAGGCGGCTTGAGATTTTTCAGCATTGTTTTCCGGAAATATTTATGAATCAATTATTGGGAAGACTATAATCTGTAATGAACAGTCGCAAAGGCCCGGATTCAGAGCTGTTACCTGCCTTTGATCTTGTATATTTCAGCAAGTACTGCTGCCACGGCCTTGTAGAGTTCTTCAGGGATTGTCTGACCAATCTCCACACTTTTATACAAAGCCTGTGCCAACGGCTTGTTTTCTCTGATGGGCACATTGTTTTTTCTGGCCACGTCTTTGATTTTTTCCGCCAGATGATTTACTCCCTTGGCCAGGACCAGCGGAGCCGGAGCCTTGGCCGGGTCATACTTGATGGCTATTGCGATATGGGTGGGGTTGGTGATGACGACATCAGCCGTGGGAACGTCCTGCATCATCCGCTGCTGAACAGCTGACAGCATTTTCTGTTTCTGCTCCTGCTTTACCTTGGGATCACCTTCTGCCTGCTTTCTTTCGTCTTTGACCTCATCCTTGGTCATTTTCAGATTTTCACTATAATCCCACCTGGTGTAAACCACATCCGCTATGGCGATAATCAGCAGGGGAACCAGAGCGAACAGAGCCATTTTAAAACCGGTGTTCAGAATATAAAATCCGATTGTGGCAGGCGATTCATAAAACAGAGGGGCCAGGTTGGCGAATTCCATTTTAAGGACAATATAAGGTGCTATGGCCACAGCAAAGGCCTGACCGATGTTTCTTACCAGCCGGACCAGGGTTTTGACGTCCACAAGTTTCTGCTTGAGACCATTAACGACATTGAACACTTTCAGCTTAGGTTTCAGGGGTTTGAGGGTCCATAAAGGACCGATCTGGGCATACATGATGCCGATGGTGAAGATGAGAATAAAAACCATGACCGGGAGAACGGTTTTCAACAGGGAGTGAGTGCTGACAATAAAGAGATTGTATATCCCGGCTTCAGTGAACTGGATTGAAAAGGCCTGCCTGAAGAACCAGTCAATGATTTCCAGAATACTGTCCCGGATATGGGGGAAAGTCAGTCGCAGGGCTATTATTCCGCCCAGGAGACCGACGATTTTGGAAAGCTCCTGACTTTTGGGAACATTCCCTTCCTCTCTGGCTTTTTTGAGCTGTTTCGGGGTCGCTTCTTCTGTTTTACTGGGATCTTTCTGGGGCATGGGGCAGTTTTTTGTTTAAGGTTGTCAGCTTTGGGTTCCCGCTTTGAAAAGGTTATAAAAGCTTCCGCTAAGACCGGGAATGAATTCGGCGATATGCAAAGACAGAATTTCAAAAACCAGCCCGAGGAATAAAAAACCGATGGCGATTTTCATGGGAAATCCGATAAGCAGGACATTCATTTGCGGAGCAGCTCTTGAAATCAGGGCCAGGCCCAGATTCACCAGAAAAACAGCGGTGATGATGGGCGCGGCTATTTTAACAGCCAGGACAAAAATTTGACCGGAAAGATAAATTATCTGGTTTACCAGTTCAGGACTGATGAGTAATGTGCCTGGTGGTACCAGCTCAAAGCTCTGGGCAAGTCCCATGAGAAGATAAAGGTGGCCGTTAAGGGCAAGAAAGGTGAGCATGGCGGTCATGTACAGAAAGTGAGCCGTGACAGCCTCTGAAACACCTGTAATGGGGTCAACCACATTGACCATGGCAAATCCC
>JAWOGL010000095.1:0-15018 GCA_046496945.1 Desulfonatronovibrio sp. | reverse complement strand
CCTTTTTCCGGGGCGTAAACAGGTTTTTTATTGCCTTCCCGGGTCAGATAGGCCAGCAGGGTTCCCGGTTTTTCATCCCATGGCCCGGAAGCCGCAGATACCCTGGTCCCGGGTTCCCGGACCACGAATTCAATATGCCCTGAATGAGGAGTCGAAACGGTTATTTCCTTGTACGGGGCTTTTTTAATTTCATCAAGCAAGGACGATATGTCAATCAAGGCCTGCTCCTGGTGGTTTTTATGATATTGGTCATTTATGTTCAGGTCATCAGATCCGTATTGCCGTCCATGGATTTGAAGGAACGCAATGACTTGTTCCTGAAAGCATGCGGCAAAAAAACAATAATGAAATCAGATCACCACAGAGCTCCTGGAGGGTATAGAGGAGAACAAGTTGAAACCAGCGTAAATCTTATTTCGGCTCTATATTCTCCATGAACTCTGTGGTGAGTGCCTGTCTGCCGGTGAATCCGGCTGCAGACAATTCAGGTGTTACCTGTAATAAAGAAACTCTCCGCCCATGGTCACCAGAGCCTGATGCAGATTGTTTCTGATTTCCCTGCGGTCCCATATTCCCTGAATATGGCCTCTGGAAAGGGTCATGAACGCCTTATGGTAATGAGGCTGAATATCCTGGCCCGTGGTTTCCCTGATTACACCCGGTCCGGCAAATCCGATATTGGCGGAGCGCACCGCGAATTGATACGGGGAACATCCCAGAAAACTGGCCACCGGTCCGGCATAGGAGTTGGTGTCGTAGAGTACCAGGTACAGACCGCCTGATTCCAGGTATCTGCGGACTGCCAGTGTGCATCTGGGCATTTGAATAACTCCGTTGGTTCCTTCCTGGATACGTATGCCTGCAGTGCCATGGACGTAAGCCAGAAACGGCAGATGCTTTCTTCTGGCGGCTTCAGCTGCCTGGATGAATTTTTCACCTTCAGCCACTCCCACGCTGCCGCCTCTGAACTTGGCCATGAGCATGGCCACCATGACTCTGACCCCTTTGATGGAAGCTTCAAAAGTCATACAGGCACTTTTATGTCCGGATTTCTTTTTGGCCTGATCCAGTTTAATGTCCAGTCCGTCGAAATTAAGAGGGTTGGAACTTTCTATTCTGGAATTGAATTCCCTTATGGACCGGCTGTCGAACACATTAAAAAGATACCATTCGTATTCCATGGGAAAATGGTGACCGCAATAAGTGCATACCCCGGCAAAGTCTCTGTAAAGATCAGGCGCCCACAGGTCAAGACATCCGAATTTGGGGCTGTTGGGACAGGTTATAGTCCGATCCTGATTAGCCTGAGGGCTGACATAGCGGCAATTTTCGTCGAAGGCCAGGCCCGGCTCCCAGGAAGACAGGGTGGTCAGCTGACAGGTGTCTTCTTTTTCAGTTCTTATTCCTGGTAATTTTCTGAAAATGCTGGAGGTCTTGTTCATCGCCCTGCCGAAAAGGGCATGGACTTCACCCTGTACGTCCTGGGCCAGATGACTGATGTTTCTTTGATGTCTGCCCAGAAATTCATAGCGTAAAAAGGCGTAAACCGACCACGCATAATTATTAATAGAGGAAAAAGACCTTTGCCAGGCGGGCGTTCTGTCCAGAAGGTATTTCCGGCTGAAACCCATGAACTTCTGATATCTCTGCCAGGCCAGTCTTTCTTTGGATTTGGGAGACAGGGTCCATCGGACATATATGTTGGGATTACTGAGTTTACGCAGAGCTATGGCCCGAAAGAGTTTCATCCCCCGCACTGAAAGAACTATTTCATCCGTAGCCAGGATTACTTCCTGTCTCAGTTTCTTGAAAAAATCAAAATGATCCGGTCTGGCTCCAAGAGGAGGTTCTTCCAGGATGCGGTCCACATACCCCATTCTCAGGTTGTCGGAGGCGGTTATCCTGAGTTGTCCGGCACAACGTTCAATCAGTTCCGGAGTAGCTTTCTGATTTTTCCTGGAGATTCCTTCAATTGCTGCCGCGCCTTCCGGGGAAATAACCGAGTAATATCCGTGGGACAGCATTATTCTGGTGTCAGCCAGGCCGATTGCTTCGGCTCCCCCTGAGCCGCCTTCGGAGATTACCGTAACCACCGGCACACTGAGTCCGGCCATGGTATATATATTTCTGGCGATCTGCTGGGCGGCTCCGGGATAATCCTCAATGGGAAAGGCTCCGGGCGTGAATATATAGGTGTGTATGGGAATGTTTTCGGTTTCAGCGACTTTCATGTATTCCAGGGCCTTGGCATTGCCCCAGGGTTTAACTGAACCGCCGTTGCGGAATTCTTCTCCATGTCCTTTTTCCTGGCCGATAACCATGATAGGCTGTTTATGAACCTTTTTGCCTACCTTGCGGGTAATGTAGGCCCTGGCGATAATCATGGAGGGATCAATGCTGTATTCATCTTTCCCCCCGATTTCAGTGTAATTATCGTAGACGTTTTCAAGGATGTCCTCCAGACAGATCCTTTGAGGATGTCTGACAATGCGAACTTTATCCATGGGAGTAAGTTCTTTTTCCAGCTTGTTTTCCAGAAAGTTGAAAAGGTCGCTCAGAGAAGAAATCTGTCTTTTGAATTGTCCGGGTTCTAAACTGGACTGACTGTTTTTAAGGTCCTCGAGCTTTGACCGGAGAAGAGCAATATTGGCGTTTTCCCGGTTACCGAAGATATCCTCAATGTATCTCAGTCGTTCAGTAAGATCCAGAATCTGTTTTTCTGCTTGAATCATTTTATAGTCTTATTTTTGGTTGATATTGATAAATAATGTTTCTGGTCCTGCTAAAAGACAAGAAGTTTATCAGTTTTTTCGCGCAAAAAATCAATGTTTGATTTTAAGGGTTCTCCAAGGGAATTCGTGCCCTCCAGGACCAGTTCATTCAGAAAGATATGGCCGCGTTTCCTGGCTTCATTCAGGTCCTTGCCCCAGACAATGCCCAGGGCCAGATTGGGATCAAATTCCGTGGGTATATCGTAAGGTCTGTCCACAGGGACATGGGTAAACATTCTAAGCCATGGTTTCCCGGTCCAGGAAAACTTTTCGATACGGCCCACCCAGGGGATAAAATTGTTGTCGGGATCTTCGGCCAGGATGCGGTATTCAATGCCCACACCGTCAAAGGATATGTCTGTTTGATCGTATCCGAGTCCGGCCCCAAGACCCACCCGGATCTGTTCCCGGATGAGATCAGCCTCCTGCCCCCGGATCCTGGAAATTATGGCTGAAACCCCGTTTTCCACCTGAATTCTGGTATTGACCTCCATAAGAAAAGGATGGCCGGTGGGACTGATTATCCATTCCCAGGTGCCCACGCTGTCGTAGCCTACTTCTCTGGCCATTCGCAGGGAAAATTCGGTTACATCGGAAAGGACCCGGGAAGCGTCAAAAGCATAGCTTATATTTTCAGGATCAAATCCCGGGGCCACTTCTATTCTTTTTTGTCTGCCGATACTTTGCACTGTGCAATTCCTGGTTCCGAAATGGACCACGTTTTGGTGACGATCACCCAGGATCTGGACTTCCAGATGATTGAAGTCGAAGATTCTTTGTTCAACCAGCACCCCTTCATCCCTGAACTGTCGTTTGGCATAATTTTTAACCCGGCGAAGCACTGCGCGGAAGCGGTCCAGGTCGGCCACTTCCTCTATGCCCATGCCTCCGCCTCCGGCTGATGCCTTGACCAGAATAACAGGCTGTTCAACCCCCATTTCCTTTTGAAAAGCAAAAAGAGATGAGGCCAGTTCCTCGGCTTCCAGGTCGTCAAATATAGGACGGTCCGAACCGGGCACGGTGGGAACTCCCAGTTTTCTGGCCAGCCTTTTGGTATTGATTTTGTCGCCCAGCTCCTGGATAATTTTCCAGGAAGGTCCCAGATAGGTCAGTTTTTTAGATCTTTGTTCCACCCGTCTGGCGAAACGGAAATCTTCGGCAAAAAAACCGTATCCCGGATGGACCGCTGTACACCGGGCAGCATCAGCCACGGCAAATAATTCATTGGGATCCTGATATGAACTGACGCGGTAAAGCGCTGCTGGTCCGCCATTTTTCAGAGCCTGAGTACAATGTTCTGAATTGGCGTCTTCTTTGGTGTAGACACAGGCGAATTCCAGATCAAGGTCCAGGCAGGCCTTCATGATGCGCAGGGCGATTTCTCCTCTGTTGGCGATAAGGACTTTATTTCTCTTCATCTTCTTCCTGACTTTTCCTTCGTTTTAGTTCGATCATTTTTTTTTGTACTTCCAGTACCAGTTTGTCCAGCCTGGCTTCCTGGCGGAGCGGTATATCTTTGAATTCACAGGCGGCAAAGCTGTCGCCTGTCTTGACCACCACCGCTCTCAGGTCTTCCAGAAATACCCTGGACCTGATTACCAGGGAGATTTTGATTTCCTGGCCTTGCTCAAGCCCGGGGTTTTCCTTTTCAGAAAAAGAAAAGGCAACTCCTCCGGCGCTGATATCCAGAGCCTGGAATTTTTCTTCCCTGTCTTTGATAGTAATTTCCAGATTGGGAATGGAAACCCGGTAAGCCTTGCGCTGGGTTTCACCGGCATATTCTACATCCAGCTGATCATAGAAATCTTTCATTTAACCTCCGATCATCTTTTCCAGAACAAACTCAACCCTTCTGTTCCTGGCTTTGTTTTCCTCGGTGGTGTTGGGATACAGGGGTTGAAGGTCGGCAAATCCGGTAGCGGTCATCCGGTTGGGATCTATGCCTATCTCTATAAGGTAGCGCAGGGTGTTCAAAGCCCGTAGCGCGGAAATTTCCCAGTTATCCTCAAACCTGCCTCCGGTCCGGGGAGGGGTGTTGTCGGTGTGTCCCTGGATATTAATTTTCTGGTCGGAATGGCGAATAAAGATATCTTTCATTTCCCGCAAGAGTTTTTTTCCTTGGGCGCTAAGTTCCACCTGACCCAGAGCAAACATGGCGTTGGCCGGGAGGCGCAGAGTAATAATACCGGCATCCAGGTGAGCTCCTACAATGCCCTCAATGCCTTTTTCCGTATAATGATACTGGATGTCGGAAAAAATCTTTTTCTGGGCCTCCACTACCTGCCTGTAATGCTCTGCCTGGTCCATAAGGACCCCGGCTGTGTCGGTTTGAACCTTGAGCCCCCACTCCTCGGTGTCCTGTTCTCCCAGAGAGCGCCGGACCGACAGGATGGTTTCCTGAAATTTCTGGTCACTCAAAGTGGAGAACGAAAACAGCAGAATAAAGAAAACCAGCAGCAAAAGAGCAATATCCGCGAAAGTGGTAACCCAGGCCCTGGTATCAGAGTCATCTTCCAGTGTATCATCATATATTGGATCAGTCTCTTTCATGTCTTCTCTCCGCGGGCGGTACAAAAGATGAAAGTTTTTCGTAAACTATTCTGGGATTGTTGTTTTCCAGGATGGACTGGGCTCCCTGAAAAATGATTTCCAGATGCAGGGTCTCCTGCTGGGTCCTGCTTTTGAGTTTGCCGGCAACGGGCAGAAAGATCAGGGTGGCGATAAGCGCTCCGTAAAACGTGGTCAGTATGGCCACGGCCATGGCCGGACCTATGGAAGCAGGATCATCCAGCCTGGTGAGCATCTGGACCAGGCCTATGAGGGTCCCGATCATGCCGAAGCTGGGAGCGAATGTGCCCATTTTTTTGAAAACGTCCTGAATAATGGCGTGCCTGCTTCGCAGGGAGGAAATTTCAATGCGCAGGGTCTGGGATATCATCATGGGGTCAGTATTGTCGGCAATGAGCTGACAGGCTTTTTTCAATACCGCGTTTTCGGTCTGGATTTTTTCCAGGGCCAGAAGACCGTCGCGGCGGCTTATTTCAGCTATCCGGACCATGGTGTTGACCACGTCGTTGGAGGTGATGCTTTTGCCGGAGAATATGTAAATAGCGGCCCTGAAAGCCTTGATTATCTGGCTTACGGGAAAATTGATGCTGGCGGCCGCAAAAGTTCCTCCGATAACGATCATCATGCCTGGAATATTGACAAAAGTTTCTACTGCTCCGCCAATAAAAATTGCTCCAATAACCAGGGAAAACCCGACTATGATCCCTAAAAATGTTGCAATATCCATTAAATATCCTTAAAAGAGCGTGGCTGCTCCAGGGTTGATGAGGTTCCTGTATGCTTTAATTGATAGTTTAAAAAGTTAGGGAAAATATAAGCGGTCTATTAATATCATGGTTTGCCTGAGCTTGGCCTGCAACGGTCAGGCACCGGGTCAACAGGCTGTTAAGCAACAAAATTTCAGTATGGATAACATTATGTCGGAAAAAACAAAAGTATTGGAAACTGTAAATTTTTTCAAAAAACACTATCCTGAGTTCCAGCCTGAAGTGGTACTTGTTCTGGGCAGCGGGCTGGGTGATTTCATCAGCTCCCTGTCTCCGGAAATGAGTATTGAATACGGGCAGATTCCAAATTTTCCGGTTTCTACTGTACATGGTCATTCTGGAAGATTGTTTTTTTGTCAGGTCAATGATCTCCGGCTGGCTGTCATGAGCGGCAGGACTCATCTCTACGAAGGTTATCCTCCGGGTGATATCGTCCGGTCAATCCGGGTCATGAGGCTTCTGGGAGCCCGCAGCCTTATTCTGACCAATGCCGCCGGCTCATTAAATCCTCTTTTTGACAGCGGCAATATAATGTGCATTTCCGATCATATCAACCTGACCGGAGAAAATCCCCTGCCGGGTCAGAATTACGCGGAATGGGGGCCCATGTT
The DNA here is from genome assembly GCA_046496945.1 of Desulfonatronovibrio sp. Lineage (GTDB taxonomy): Bacteria > Desulfobacterota > Desulfovibrionia > Desulfovibrionales > Desulfonatronovibrionaceae > Desulfonatronovibrio. Next base: position 8,301 of record JAWOGL010000095.1, on the reverse strand, counting down.
TCCGGACATGAGCAGGGTTTATTGTCCCCGCCTCAGGGAAATTGTCCAAACCTGCGCCCTGAAACTTGGAATACCTCTAAAAACAGGAGTCTATGCAGGTATAAAAGGTCCCTCCCTGGAAACTCCGGCTGAGACAAAGGCCTTCAGAATGCTGGGCGGAGACGCCATTGGCATGTCAACAACCCTGGAAGCCATTGCCGCCGCGCATATGGGGATGAAGATAATGGGTCTGTCCTGCCTGACCAATCAGAACCTTCCCGACTGCATGGCTGAAACTTCTCACCAGGAGATTCTGGAAGTAGCCGCCAGAATTAATAAATCCCTGGGTGATCTCCTTCTGGAATTTTTCGCCAATTATGAACCCGAGTAAAGTCCGGGGATTCCAGTCAACCAGCTGAGCCGGATTTTTGCCGGCAAACCCACAATTTGATTCAGGAGCCAAAGCATGGATGTTAAGTCCGCACACCTTATTGAAGAGTTGCAGGATAATATCTCAAAAAAGGATATTATCAAGGCCAGGATTGTCCTTTCATATCTGGGGCAGACCGATAAGGATGTCCAGAAGAAGCTGATCAACCTTCTGGAGCAGGCAGAACCTGATTTTGCGGTTAAGATTCTGACCGAACTGATCCAGAAAGACGAATCCATTACCATGAATATCCCTGAAGTCCGCAGTGTTCTTATTTCCAAGTCTCTGGAGCAGCCTGAAATACTTTTGAAGACCATCCGGGATAACGTGGAACCAAGGGGTCTGTTCATAAATGTTGCCGCGGAGGCCAGGGTGGACGGAGCTTCGCAGATTTTACTGGAGATACTGGCCAATGAACTGGATGAAAAAGTGCTTAAGGAAGCCATCTCCGGGCTGGGTATTCTTGCGTATCCGGGAGCAACCAACGCGGTCAGTGAATTTCTGTATTCCAACAGCAAATCCCTTACCCTGGAAGCAGTCCGGACTCTGGGCAGGATAGGAACTCCCAGCGCGGTGCAGAGGCTTGCAGAAAAAATGGGCAGTGATCATCAGATAGATATACTTATCCTGGATGTGTTTTCCCAGATACAGGATCAGATTTCTTTGAATAAACTAAATCAGACCCTTGGATCGCATTTTGCGCATCTGAGAAACTATGCCAAGGCCAAGCTTACCAGAATCGGCCCAAAGGCAGTGCCCATGCTTGGAGACAATCTGTTTTCAGAGGATCCGGATCTCCAGATTCATACCCTTAACGTGCTGGGAGCCATTGGTGACTCTTCAGCCCTGGTGCCCATCAGAAAACTCTTGAACCAGGAACCCGCAGACGCCAATGTACGTTTTGCCGCGTACGAAACCCTGGGGCAGCTGCCATTGGACAAGGGCTCTTACATCCTGGCCAGAGGTCTGACCGACAGGGAGGAACACATCTGTGTTGCCGCGGCTTCGGCCATTGACCGCAATCTCAACGAAGTTCTGGTGGCCGGGGTTAAAAACATGGTCAGACAGCGCAGCCACGAGGCCATAAAGATTGTCCGGGCGATTGTCAGTTCCCAGTCCAAAAATCTTTTTATGGCCCTTATTGATATTCCGGTCTTTCAGGAAATAGCCATAAGCTACCTGTCCAAGAATTCCGCGCCGGACCAGCGCCAGTACTTTCAGTCTCTTCTTCAGAAATACGGATACCTGAACCTGGCTGCAGAAGTGACTGAAGAACCTGAGGCAAAACAGAAAAGACCCCTGGCCGCGGCGGTTGATGACTCCAAAATGATATTAAGTATTTATAAGAATACTCTGTACGAAATGGGTTTTGAGCCGGTGCTTTTTGAGTTTCCCCGTAAAGCATTGGAATGGTTCAGAAACAATAAACCGAGTATCGTGTTTACCGACCTGAACATGCCGGATATGACCGGAATTGATCTTATAACCAGTATCAGGGAGATATATTCCCGGGATGAACTGCCGGTTATCATGGTCACTACCCAGAATGAGACCCAGGACAATGATGACGCCAGAAGGGCCGGGGTGACCGATATTATTTTCAAGCCCTTTTCCAGAGAAACTCTGGCAAAAGTTTCAGATAAGTACCTGGAGCGGGACTAGGATGACTTGAATGGTAACTGGTAAGTGCCTTCCGGTACTGCCGGGCGGATTTTTTGCGGTTTAAAGTGTGCGGCTGTTTCCGGCCGCCCACCTGATCTGTCTGCAAATGCCCATGAGCAGGTTGTATTCGTTTATGCGCAGATCGGTTCTGGCCAGAAATCTTTTCAGGGGCATCATGAAGTAATCCGGGTTGTCCGGCTGAAGAAAACTGATGCGCAGCAGGGCGTCCTGTATGTTCTGATGAAGTATTCCGACTTCTTCCATGGTAATGAGACGGGAGTCATCGGATTTTATTTTTTTGCTGTTTGCGCTGCCCTGGATATATTTGAAACATTCGTAAAGAATGATGAGCACGGCCTGGGAAAGATTAAGGGACCAGGCATCATCAGAGGTGGGAATGGAAATTATGTGGGTGCAAAGTTCGATTTCCTCGTTGAACAGTCCGGTATCTTCCGGACCGAACACCAGGGCGGTTTTTACCTGGCTGCCGCGAGTTTTCATGATGTCTGATCCGGCCTCCCAGGGGGTTAAAATCCCCTTGCGCCATTTGCCCAGCCTGGCTGTTGTGGCGTAGGCCCTGTTGAATCCGGATAAAGCCTGCTTGAAATCATCATAAATCAATGCCTGTTCCAGGAGACTTTTTCCCTTTGTGGTGGCCAGAGGCGCTGCCTTTTCCATGTTGAAATTAAGGGGATTGACCAGGATAAGTTCGGAACAGCCCATATTGACGCAGGCCCGGGCCACTGAGCCGATGTTTTCCGGATACTTGGGCCTGGACAGGATAACGGATATGTTTTCAAGCATAAATTGCAGTTTGAGACGGTTTGCAGGGAAATGTCCAGGGCTGTGACCCGGGTGCACAGTTACGGAGCATCACACATTGAACCTGAAGGTGATAATATCCCCGTCTTTTATGATATAATCCTTTCCTTCCAGACGGAGCACACCTTTTTCCTTTGCTTTTTTCATGTCCCGGTATTTCATGAAATCGTCCCACCCCAGAGTTTCCGCCCGGATAAACCCTTTCTGGATGTCAGTATGAATGGCGGCTGCTGCTTCATGGGCGGTGGACCCTTTTTTCAGGGGCCAGGAGCGCACTTCTGCTTCTCCGGCAGTAAGAAAGGTAATAAGGTTCAAAAGATTGTAGGTTCTGGCGATTACCCGGTCCAGGGCTGATTCGCTTACTCCCAGGTCCTGCATAAACATCTCAAGTTCTTCAGGATCATCCAGCTCGGCCATTTCCCTTTCCAGCATTGCTGATACGGAAATGTGTCCCATGCCGGCCTGTTCAGGAGGCGGCTCAAAGCTTTCCATCTTGGACTCAGAGATATTCCAGGCATACAGAATGGGCTTGGCTGAAAGAAAGGCAAATCCCCTGAGATCGGGTTCGGCCGCGAGTTCCTTTTCCAGACGCAGGGGTTTTTCCTGTTCCAGAAGATTCATGGATCTGGTCAACAATTCTTCAACTTTAGGATCGTACAGATGTTTGGCCTTTTTTTTATCCTGGGCCAGCCTTTCAAGTTTTTTTTCTATAACCGCCATGTCCGAGACAATCAGTTCCGCCTCAATGGCGGACATCTGCTCTGCCGGATCAACCCCTCCTGAGTAGGCATCCACAACCGCCAGGAAACAGTCATAGCCGCGGATTTCGTTCAGGACTTTTCCCCCCAGAGACCTGGAACCGCCGCTGCCGGGCATGTCCTGGTACTCTATCTCTGTTTTAGTAATTTTTCCGGGTTTAAAAGTCTCGGCCAGGGGGACCAGCCTGGGTTCCGGAACCTTGACCATGGCTCTGCCGCCGGGAGCTACTCCTGGTCCGGCCAGTGCCCTGAAAAGTTCGGATTTTCCGCTTCCGGCAAAACCAATTATTGCTGTTTTCATAATTATCGCTCCAAAGAAATTGTTTCCGGGGCATATATAATAATAATATTCTTGGCAAGGAAAAGCTTGCCAAAGGAGTTGCGGTAAAATTTCTGCTTGCCAAACAAAAAGGGTATGCTTATACGCAGCCACATTATGAGCAAAGATTTAATTATTGTAGAATCACCGGCTAAGGTAAAGACCATTAAAAAGTTTCTGGGAAAGGACTACCTGGTGGAAGCCTCGGTAGGCCATATCCGCGATCTTCCCAAAAAGACTCTGGGAGTAAACGAAGAAGAGGATTTTCAGCCGGAATATGAAATTATTTATGGTAAAAAAAAGGTAGTCACCAAACTTCAGCAGAGCGCCAAAAAATCCCAGCGTATATTCCTGGCCCCTGACCCGGACCGGGAAGGTGAAGCTATTGCCTGGCATATAGCCGAATTGATCAAGAAACAGAACTCCAATGTTGCCCGCATTCAGTTTAACGAGATTACTGCCCGGGCGGTAAAAGAGGCCCTGGAGCATCCCAGGGAGCTTAACGAGGATCTTTTCAGTGCCCAGCAGGCCCGCAGAATTCTGGACCGGCTGGTGGGCTATAAGATCTCTCCTCTTTTGTGGAGCAAGGTCAAGCGTGGTATTTCAGCCGGACGGGTCCAGTCGGTGGCCCTGCGGATGATCGTGGAGCGCGAAAGGGAACGCCAGGCTTTTACCCCTGAGGAATACTGGGTTTTCAAGGCCATGCTTTCCAATCTGGCTGGAGAAGGCTTTGAGAGTCAGCTCTGGAAGATCGACAACAAAAAGGCCCATATTGGTTCGGAAAAAGAAGCCAGGGCCCTGGAAAAAACCTTAAATCAATCACCTTTTACGGTCCAGGAGGTGGAGGAAAAGGAGCGCAAGAGGGACCCCAAGCCTCCGTTTATTACTTCCACTCTGCAGCAGGAAGCCAGCAGCCGGATGGGGTTTACCGCCAAAAGGACCATGTCTGTAGCCCAACGCATTTATGAAGGGGTGGAGCTTGGAGATAAGGGCACTACCGCCCTGATTACCTATATGCGTACCGATTCGGTGCGGGTATCAAAGGAATCACAGACCGCCGCCAAAAAATGGATTGTCTCCAGCCTGGGCAAAGACTATTATCCTCCCAAAACCAGGTTCTTCAAATCCAAAGGTTCGGCGCAGGACGCCCACGAGGCGGTCCGCCCGGTTGATCCTTCCATCACTCCCGAAGATATAAGGTCATACCTGCCCAGAGATCAGTTCATGCTGTATAAACTGATCTGGGAAAGATTCATGGCCTCCCAGATGGCGGCAGCCAGGTTCTGGGACACCACGGTGACGGTTTCCGCTGCCGATACCTTGTGGCGCAGCAAAGGGGAACGGCTTATTTTTGACGGATATTTAAAGGTTTATTCCGCGGCGGGAACCAAGGACGATGTTTCCCTGCCCAAGCTTGGCCAAGGGGAGAAGCTCAACCTGGTTCAGTTAAATACCGAACAGAAGTTTACCCAGCCTCCGGCCAGGTACTCAGAGTCTTCCCTGGTCAGAAAGCTGGAAGAGCTGGGCATAGGAAGGCCCTCTACCTACGCGGCCATTATTTCCACTCTGCTGGACCGCGAGTACGTAAGCCTGGAAGAAAAGAATTTTCTGCCCACTGAACTGGGTTCTGAAGTGTGCGATCTCCTGGTGGAACATTTCCCCACCCTGCTGGATCTGAAATTCACCGCCCAGATGGAAGAATCCCTGGATACGGTGGCTGAAGGTAAAAAAGACTGGGTCGAGCTTTTAAAGGAGTTTACCAAAGAGTTCTATCCCACCCTGGAAAAGGCCAAAAAAGAAATGGCTACAGTCAAGGCGGGAAAAGAAACCGATATCAAGTGCGAAAAATGCGGTCAAAACATGCTGATTCGGTTTGGACGCAACGGAGCTTTCCTGGCCTGTTCAGGGTATCCGGAATGCAGGAGTACTTCCAATTTCACCCGGGATGAGCAGGGGGAGATCAAGCTGCTGGAGGCGGAGCCGGTTATCAAGGAAAAGGTAGGGGAGTGTCCTCAATGCAAAGGAGACCTGGTCCTGAAAAAGGCCCGGACAGGCAGCCGGTTTATCGCCTGTGACAATTATCCCAAATGCAAGTATACCAAGCCTTTTACCACAGGAATTCCCTGTCCCCGAGAGGGTTGCGAGGGTCAGATCGTGGAAAAGGGCAGCAGAAGAGGCAAGGTATTTTACGGCTGCGACCAGTATCCCAAATGCGACTACGCGGTCTGGAACTATCCGGTAAACGAAACCTGTCCTGAATGCGGATCAAAAATACTGGTCCGCAAATCCACCAAGACCAGAGGAGATCACGTTGCCTGTCCTGAAAAGGCCTGCAAATACTGGTATAAGAACGAGGAATAGCCGGTTTGCCCCGTGGGCCTGCCTGCCTGCTGAGATGTTTTGCTGATCCCTGAAAGGGTGGATTCCTGCCGGACTTTACAGCCGCTGATGTGGAGCGGGAAAATGAACCTTAAAACATTCTTTTTATTGTTGATTACAGTTTTTATACTGTCCGGTTGCCAGGCGCGTAAGCCTTACGAACCCCAGATTCCGGAAAATATGCCTGAATCTTTCTCCGGCGCCCATCACTCCGGAAATATAGAACCCGGCCAGTGGTGGGAAAAGTTTAATGATCCGGTCCTGAACCGGCTCATGCAAAAAACCTTTGACCGGAATCTGGACATCAGACAGGCCTTTGCCCGGGTGGAACAGATGCGGGCCGCAGCCCGGATGACAGGCGCCGCCAGATTTCCCCAGGCGGATCTGGAATCCTCCGGAGGCAGGGAAAGGTCTTCAGGGATTATGGGACCGGTGGTTCAGAAACGCTTCAACCTGTCCGCTTCAGCCAGTTTTGAATTGGATGTATGGAAGAAGCTCAAGCTGGCCCACGACTCCGCTGAAATGGAACTCCTGGCTTCCAGGCAGGACCTGCGCGCACTGTATCTGACCCTCAGCGCCGGACTGGCTGAAAATTACTACCTGGCCCTGGAACAAAAATCCCAGGTGGATCTGGCCCGGAAAAATATTGAAACTTACCAGCAAATTCTGGAGCTGGCAGAGCTGAAATATTCTCAGGGAATGGTTTCGTCCCTGGATGTCTACCAGACAAGACAAAATCTGGCCGCTGCCCGTTCCCGTCTTCCCGCCTATCAGGCAGGGGCTGCCCAGGCCTTGAACCGGATATCAATAATAACCGGTCAATTTCCGGACAACCGCGCTTTGTCATCTGAATCCGGACTTCCGGAAATACCCCGCAAAATTTACGCCGGTCTGCCTTCTGATCTGCTCAAGAATAGACCGGACCTTCAGGCCGCGCTCCTGCGGCTGAAATCCTCTGATCTGGAGGTCGGCCAGGCCGTGGCTGACCGCTTTCCTTCTTTCCGGCTGGCAGGGACTTATGGTGGAGCATCCCAGGAGCTCTCGAACATTCTTGATTCACCCAATATATTCTGGAACATACTCCTTCAGATCGCTCAGCCGTTACTGGACGGAGGGCGGAGGGCCGCCCGGGTGGACGCCCGCAAAGCGGTCTTCAGGCAGAACCTGGCTTCTTATTATCAGAGTGTGCTGGAAGCCTGCGCAGAGGTTGAAGACGCCCTGACCCTTATTCAGAAAAAACACCGGGCTGTAGAACATATAAAGGCCGGAACAGAATCCGCGTCCCGCGGGTTTGAGCTGTCCATGCGTAATTATGCCCAGGGACTTACTGATCTGGTCCGGGTGTTTGAGGCCCAGAGAGGAGTATACGACAGTCAGGGTTCTCTTTTAAGCTCCCGCATGGAGCTGGTTTCCGCTTATATTCAGCTTATGCGGGCCCTGGGCGGGGAATGGATGGATGGACACATGGAAGATTACGCGGATGCGGATAATCAGCAAACTGACAGGGAATGGTAAAATGAAAAAGCTGTTTAAAATAATTATTCCGGTTGTCATCCTGATCCTGGCCGGTCTGGTGAGCGTGATGATGATCCAGAAAAGGCCCGAACCTGAGCGTATGGAAACAAAAGGTGCCGATGTTCTGGTCCGGGTGATGAAGGTTTCTTCCCGGGATATGACCGCTGAGGTCAGTTCCACCGGCACGGTCAGGGCGGTCAGGGAAGCTGATATTTCCGCGCAGGTCAGCGGGCGGGTGGACTATGTTTCCCCCAATCTTCTTGAAGGAAAGGTGCTGGACAAAGATGAGGTTGTTCTGCGGGTTGATGACCGGGATTACCGGTTTGCCCTGAAAAAGGCCGGGGCAGAGGTGGCGCGGGCAAAACTGGAACTGGCCAGAATTGAAAGCAGTGCGCGGGTGGCCAGACAGGAATGGGAACTTTTTGAAGCCCGGGACC
>JAWOGL010000230.1:0-2699 GCA_046496945.1 Desulfonatronovibrio sp. | reverse complement strand
CCTCAGTGTCATTGTTCAGAAAAACCAGATACCTGCCCCCGGCAATCCTTGCTCCCTGATTGCAGGCCCTGGCAAAACCCTGATTTTCCTCATTGAAAATCGCCCTTACTACCTTTTTTCCGGTCAGCTCCCTTAAAAATTCTTTTGTGCCGTCTTGTGAGCCATTGTCAACCACGATGATTTCAAAAGTATGCCTGGAGCCGTGTTCAATGATTTTTTTCAGACACCGTCTGGTAAAATCAAGATTGTTGAATACAGGTATAATAATGCTGGCTATTGGACCGTCAGTTCCTTCATTCTGATGGAGTTCAGGAACAGGATCAGATGAGTGAGTACTGAATGGATACGCAAATACATCCAGAGATCTTAAAATAACTTTGCCCTGTTTTCTTATGCTGTATCCAAGTTCGCGGATACCAGACTGAAGACTCTGTCCGGCTGCCGGATTTTGCCGGGCTTGCATGAATGTTTTTCTGGTGAACATGAAACAGACCGGGTCCAAAGCGCCTGTCTGCAGGCTGGAACCAATAAGATAGCGGTTGAACATAAACGCAATCTCAGAAAAAGGAGCATTGAAATGCTCCCTAAAAAACTTGTTCATGATTGCCTTATACCCGTTTTTAGGGGTCGTGGCCTGAACAAGACCGGCCTGGCTGTTCCATCTCAAATGACAGTACAAAAACTTGAGCCATCCCCGGATCAAAGTAATATCAGGCCTGATAACCGCAATATAGGGATGCGTGGCTTTGTGCGCCGCCCTGCCCAGAATACAGGCATCCGGATTTTCGCACTCAATCCATTCTGCTGCCAGCCTGATAAGAGAAGAATGTTCCGGCTTGGGTCCGGCCATGATCACTTGCGCGTCAAACCCCCTGGTTGACCGGCTGAAATTTTCCCAGAAACGCAAAAGTTCTTTTTGTTCCGGTACATGGTCCCAGAATACCAGAACGGAAAATTTTTCTGGAAAAGAGGAGTCAAGGTTTTCCAGAATTGCCTGGCCTGTTCTCTCTACAGCCCTGCCATCCCGGCCAAAACACAGCTCTTGCGCGTACTTTCTCCTGAGCCTTGAAAGCCTGTCAGGAGATTCAAGCTCCCTGGTCACAGCCTGTTTCAGCGAACTGAAATCACTGACCACTACACAGGCATCCCTAACCCTGTATTCAATATCTCCGGGATCATAATGAATAAAATCTTTCCTGGCCGGGTTGTCCACCAGAACAATGGGTCTATCCAGAAGCATGAACTCAACAAAAGCGGAAGACACGTCACTGACAAGCAGGTCAGCAGCTTTCAAACACGGACTCAGGTCATGATCATGGATAAAGGTGCACTCAGAAGTTTCCAAAGCCTTTTTTATGTAAAATTTCTGCCAGCCCTCGTCAGTCATGCCATGGAGCTTAATCACCACATGAATGCCCTCTCCGGCCAGTTCAAATATCTTTTCCTGGAGCACAGGTATGGCTGACAGCTCTGGATTGTATGTGGGCGCGAAAAGAATGATCTTTTTGCCTGAATCAATGCCGTGATCCTGACAGAATTTATTTCTATCTACCGCGTGAGGTCCAAAGAGTCTGTCAGATTTGATAAAGCCGGTGGTTTCCACCGGAATAAATACGTTGGGCTTGAGAATCTGTTCATGCATAATGCCCGGCACACAAACCAGATCAGCCAGGTTTTCCCTTCTGACGATGGGCCTGCTGGTGTAAAAGCAGCCTTTGCTGATCATGCCGTGCCCGACATTAACAATGCGTCCACAGTTCTGCAGATACGTAGCAGCGTTAATATCCGCGACCAGCGTGGCGTTGGGAGCAAAATCCTCGGGAACGCTTATAAATCTTGATTTTTGACTCAGTCTTCTAATGGTGGAGGAATCCAGTCCGCGCCCGGGCAATTGTCTGGTGGAAGCGCGAAAAGGGGGGGAGCTGAAGGCCAGGATCAGGTCCGGGTAATTGGCCTTTAGATTGTCATGCACCGGTTCAAGATATGGCAGGTGCAGGTTTCTTTCGACAAAAAAGAGTATTCGGGATTGAGGCATATCTTACAGGCTTTCAGGGACAGGCTCGTTTAATATTTTTGGCCTCGATAAGTTCCAGGGGCAAACCGTTCCTGGCGATGTCTACAGTGTTTCTGCGCAGCTTTAACACCGGCTCAACCCCGTCCCCGGCTTGCATGAACATATTCTTGGCCTGGATCAGGTCTTCCTCAAAATCAACCTCAATGCACCTGTAACTGGAAATATCCAGGGCCTTGAATCTGACTCCATTTTCCATGGCCAGCTCCATGCCTTTTTCAAAATAGTCGTCATCGCGGCATAGTTTAAGGGCTTGAACAAAAGCAGGCATGTCATTTTTTTGAATCCTGTTGACTCCCACGGCCTCTCCCAGAGGATTGTGGACTTCTTTGGATATGCTGGCAATAAAGCCTTGCTCATTCTCAGTATATTTTACTTCTTCAGCCCCGCATTTTTTACGGTCCACAGCCGCGGTATTAAAGTTGTGCTCCGCGATATCTCTTATGACCCGGGAATCAAAAACCACATCTCCGTTGACCCAGATCACATCTTCTTCAACATTTTCCAGGGCGCACAGCAGGCTTTTGGATGTGTTGGTGATGTAGTAAAAAGGGTTATATTTGTAGAGAGCTTCGGGGTACTGTTCCATGATCAGCGTCTTTTTAAAGCCCACCACCACAATTATCTC
>JAWOGL010000084.1:0-5096 GCA_046496945.1 Desulfonatronovibrio sp. | reverse complement strand
ACTTAAGAATACAATAATTAAGCTGTTTGTATCTGTGACTGTTCACCATAGGGTCTGGTCTTTTCTGATCTCAAGATTCAGGTGCCCTGGACAATTAAAATTTCAGTGAATAACTGGCCGCAATCTTTTATTTCATTGTAACTATTCACCACATACGGAATATGGCTATTCAGCGGCACTGGATTCCGGCTTTCGCCGGAATGACGGAAAAGAGTACGGCCTGCTTTAACCGTCACCCCGGACCAGATCCGGGGTCCAGGTCTTCTTGTTCGATCTTGGTGAATAGTTACATTTCATTCATTATTTATGATATTCAGACCATCAATTGTTCCAATTATCACAAACTTTGCATCCTGCAAGGTACGATTCACAAACGGCTCCAAATTCGGGTTAAACGGTTGTTACGAAGCAGGAAAGTATCCACCGCAGCATATCAGCTCCTGCGTCTCAGTCCTGATGAAAGTTGAGATTTTTATCAATACCATTGTCATTGTCTTAAACGTATTGGATAATTGAACCTATTTCTCTCATGCTCTGCGAGGGGACATCCCGTGTCCTCTATGAGGTCTTCTTATAATAAACCCTGGCGCCCGAAAAATTTCCCTGAATAAAGTATGGGAATATAATAATACCGAATTTTTGCCTGAACTTGACTTACTCCACCTGCGGTTTAGAATTAAATCAAAAAGCAATAATATTAGATTGTTACCTGGTTTCCATCCGGAATGTCTTTCTTTCAGAATACTGAAAATAGCGGTTTTTTTACTAAAAGCCAAAGAAAAGAACCGTTTCCGGAGGAAAGCTGCCTGAAAATGTTAACCCTGAAACAACCTTTACCTGCAACAAGATTTCCAACTTGTTTCTCGTTCGTATTAAACGGCTTTTGGGACACAAAATTACTGCAAAATAATTATGCAAATGCAAACTATCCCGGAATTGTTATTCTCCAGGAATATTGATCATGAGCACCCGGCTGTGATTGAGTTCAAGCAAAATTCCGTTGAAACCATCAACCGTAAAGAAATTTTCCGGAAAACCGGCCGGCTGGCTGCGGGCTTGCTTAAGGCCGGCTTGAATCATGGAGACAGGGTGGTTCTCATGGCGCCCAACAGCGCAAACTGGATAATATCCGCTCTGGGCGTAATGTTCACAGGAGCGGTTATTGTACCCGTTGACACCCAGATGCCCGGTGAAGACCTGGAACATGTTCTTTCAGACTGCGACCCTTTTTTTATCTTTACCACAAAAGCCCTGAAAAAGAGAGTTCCAGACATTGCTCATACGTCAAAAATCTATCTTTTTGACGCTGAAGACGGTTCTCCACAAAACTGGGAAAAACTCCTGGGCCGGGATCCTGCTCAACCCTCTGTCCAGGAAGACGACATCGCAGCCATCTTTTATACTTCCGGCACCACCGGACCTCCCAAAGGCGTACCCCTTAATCACTCGAATCTGACCAGCAATGTTCAGGCCCTGCAACCTGAGCGGTTTCTGGACCACAACGACCGGGTTCTGGTGCCGCTGCCTTTTCATCATGTTTATCCCTTTACAGTAGGCATTCTTATTGAATTTACTCTGGGCTCACCAGTTATTGTTCCATATTCCCTGGTAGGACCGCAAATCATGCGGGCCCTGCGTGAAGGAAAAGCAACCGCCATGCTGGGGGTACCAAGACTCTACCAGGCCATCTGGGAAGCTCTGGAGAGCCGTGTTCACGGACGGGGCCGCCTTTTTGCCGGCCTGTTCAAATTTTTATTGAAAACCTCCATGATCCTGCACCGGAGACTGCGAATCAGGCTGGGCAAAACCCTGTTCTCCAGGCTTCATAAACGTCTGGCTCCGGACCTGCGCCTTGTAGTTTCAGGAGGAGCAGCCCTTGATCCTGACCTGGGACGAAAATTTCAGGCTCTGGGCTGGGAAGTGGCCACAGGATACGGGCTTAGTGAAACCTCACCCATTTTGTCTTTCAATCCTCCCTGGGAAGCTAAACTGAAAAGTGCCGGCAAGGTACTCTCAGGAGTTGAGCTGGCCATAGATGATTCAAAAACCGGAGAAGACATTGGCGAAGTCATGGTCCGGGGACCCAATGTATTCAATGGATACTGGAACCTGCCGGAAAAATCCGGGCAGGTCCTGGATGATACCGGGTGGTTTCGGACCGGCGACACAGGCAGGCTGGGCAGTGACGGATACCTGTATCTTGAGGGACGGGAATCTTCCATGATTACCCTCTCCGGCGGTGAAAATATTGATCCGGAACGCGTGGAAAAAACATTGACGGAAACCCGGGAAATCCGGGAGGCAGGGGTGCTGGAATATCAGGACCGTCTGGGGGCGGTGGTGGTGCCTGACCCCGACCTTATCCGGGAGGCAACGGGCGAGGATCTGCGGCAAAAAATCAAAGAAACTGTAGCCGGCGCTGCAGACACCCTTCCCAGTCACCACCGTCCGGGCATGCTGCGCATCTCCCTGGATCCCCTTCCGCGCACCCGGCTGGGCAAATTGCGCAGACACAAACTAAAAAAGATGTTTCAGAACCTTAAAGACAACGATGCCGCTTCTGAGGCCAGAGCCGAGCCAGTGTCGCCTGAAACAATGGCTCCTGAAGACCAGCAGCTGTTATCCGATCCCAGGGCCAGGAAGGCCTGGGACTATCTGACTGAACACTATCCTGATATGCGCCTTACCCCGGACACCAGCCTGTCCCTGGATCTGGGCATTGATTCCCTGAACTGGATAAACCTTACTCTGGATCTGCGCGAATTCGCCGGTGTGGAACTTGATGACTCAGCTATTGCCCGGGTACAGAATGTTCGGGATCTTTTACGTGAAACAACCGACGCTCCTGTTGTAAAAACAGAGAAAAGAGACCTTGCTGAAGAGCTTAAGAATCCGGAAAAATTACTGGATTCCCAACAGACAGATCTGCTGAAACCCCAGGGTCCGGTGACACGCTTATCTGCTTATATTCTGCTTGGACTTGCCAGGGGATTCATCAGTCTCCTGCTTAGAGTAGAAACAAGAGGACAATTACCGGAAAACACTGCCTGCATCATAGCGCCGCGCCATTTAAGCGTGCTTGACCCACTGGTAATTGTAAAGATCCTGGACAAAAACAGATTGAACAATCTTTACTGGGCCGGATGGACCGGTCTATTATTTTCCAGTCCATTGAGGCGCTGGTTCAGCCGCACCGCGCGTGTCCTGCCCATTGATCCAGGGGCCGCGCCCAGAGCCAGTCTTGCCCTGGCCGCGGCAGTTCTTAAACGTGAACATGGACTTATATGGTTTCCTGAAGGACAGCGCTCCCCGGATGGCAAACTGCAAAAATTCAAGCCCGGCATAGGTATGGTTCTCCGGGCTCATCCGGTCCCGGTTGTTCCGGTATGGATTCAGGGAACATGGGAGGCAATGCCTCCGGGCCGGTTTTGGCCTCGTCCCGGAAAGGCCTTAATTATTATTGGAGATCCTGTAAATCCGGACAGGTTTCCTGATGATGAACGCGCGATTGCCGACCTGATCCGCTCAGAAGTCAGGGTATTGAACGATCAGTAAAGTTTATAAGGAGAAAAAACATGAAAATATGGCCGGGAAACCCTTATCCTCTGGGAGCCATTTATGACGGATCAGGCACTAATTTTTCTATTTTTTCAGGTGTGGCTGAACGAATTGAATTGTGTCTGTTTGACTCTCAGGATAATGAAACACGAATCGACCTGCCTGAAGTAACCGGTTACTGCTGGCATGGATACCTTCCAGAAGTAAAACCCTGCCAGCGCTACGGATTCCGGGTTCATGGACCCTGGGAGCCTGAAAACGGACACCGCTGCAACCCGGCCAAACTGCTGCTGGACCCCTATGCAAAAGCTATTGACGGGCAGATCAAGTGGGACGAGGCGGTCTTTTCCCATAAATTTAATGACGGCCCGGACAGCTTTAACGACGCTGATAGTGCTCCCTTTATGCCGCGCTGCGTCGTGCATGAATCCTCCTTTGAATGGAACGGCGACGAACATCCACAAAGACCCTGGCACGAAACCGTTATCTATGAAACCCATGTCAGGGGTTTTACAATCCGTCACCCTGACATACCTGAGGAACTTCAGGGCACTTATGCCGGACTGGCCCATCCGGCCGCAGTAAAGTATCTCAAAAAACTGGGAATTACCGCGGTGGAACTCATGCCTGTTCATCAGTTCATTCATGACAAGCACCTCATTGACAAAGGGCTTCGCAATTACTGGGGCTACAACTCCATAGGCTATTTCGCCCCCCATAACGAGTACGCCTCAAATAACCGTCCCGGCAGCATAGTGGCCGAGTTCAAACATATGGTAAAAACTCTGCACCAGGCTGGAATAGAGGTAATCCTGGATGTAGTTTACAACCATACCGGAGAAGGAAACCATCTGGGACCAACCCTGTCTTTCAAGGGTATAGATAATTTCTATTATTACCGGACCATGGATGATGATCCCCGCTACTACATGGATTACACCGGCACCGGCAACAGTCTGCATATGCGCAATCCCCATGTCCTGCAGATGCTCATGGATTCCCTGCGCTACTGGATACTGGAAATGCACGTGGACGGCTTCCGTTTTGACCTGGCATCCACCCTGGCCAGGGAACTGCACGATGTGGACAAGCTTTCCGCTTTTTTTGATCTTATTCAGCAGGATCCTGTGGTCAGCCAGGTCAAGCTTATCGCGGAACCCTGGGACATCGGAGAAGGAGGATATCAGGTAGGCAACTTTCCGGCTGTATGGTCTGAATGGAACGGCAAATACCGCGACTGCGTCCGGGATTTCTGGGCCGGACGTGACCAGACACTTGGGGAGTTTGCTTACCGCCTCACCGGCAGCTCGGACCTCTATGCCCAGGAAAGCAGACTCCCCTCTGCCAGCATAAATTTCATCACTGCTCATGACGGATTCACCCTTAACGATCTGGTTTCCTACGATAAAAAACATAATGAGGCCAACGGCGAGGACAACCAGGACGGCAATGACGATGAGGGGTCCTGGAACTGCGGGGTTGAAGGCCCCACGGATGATCCCGAAGTGCTGAGGCTACGCAGGCGGCAGCAGCGCAAT
>JAWOGL010000058.1:0-5114 GCA_046496945.1 Desulfonatronovibrio sp. | reverse complement strand
AATTATCAGACCCGAAGTCCGGAGGTTCAGCGCCTATTCTCCGGGTCTGGGCATTGATGAAATCAAGGCCAGATACGGATTGACCAGTGTCATTAAAATGGCCAGCAATGAGAATCCATTGGGAGTCTCTCCGGTTGTGCAGGAGGTACTCAGGAAAAACGCGGCGCTCTCCTTCAGGTATCCGGCTGCCGGCAATCCCGATCTTTGCCGGTCCCTTGGAAGTTATCTCCAAGTTGATCCCAAAAGGATAGTCTGCGGCAACGGCTCGGATGAAATCATTGACCTTTTGATCCGGATCACGGCAGTACCCGGTCGGGATAATATTGTGGCCTTTAAGCCCTGCTTCAGCATATACAAGCTCCAGTCCAGACTTTGCGGAGTTGAATTCAGGCAATGTTCTCTGGGGGCTGATTTCTCTTTTGACTGGTCAGGGCTTCTTAATCTGGTTGATGATCACACCAGAATTGTCTTTTTGACCAATCCGGACAATCCTTCGGGAAATGCTGTTTCCGCAGAAAAAATCAAGGAATTTTTCTCTTTGCTCCCGGATTCAGCCATACTTGTCATTGACGAAGCCTACATTGATTTTGCGGCTCCCATGGAAAAATTCAGTTCCATAAACATGTCCCTGGTATCAGATCGCATAGTCGTCCTCCGGACGTTTTCCAAAATGTTCGGCCTTGCCGGGCTTAGACTGGGATTCGCGGTACTGCCTGAATTTCTGGCTGATTACCTGCTCAGGGTCAGACTGCCCTTCAGTGTAAATATCCTGGCTGAAAAAGCAGGCGTGGCAGCCCTTGAAGACAATGTATTCAGGCAGGCCACCCTGGATCTGATCAGCAGCGGCCGCCAGTATCTTACAAAAGAACTTGAGAGACTTGGCTGCCGGGTCTTTCCTTCCCAGGCCAATTTCTTAATGTTCCGGCCTCCCAAGAATGCAGATACGGTTTTTAAAGAACTCCTGAAACAGGGCATCATCATCAGACCTCTGAAGAGCTACGGACTCCCTGATTTTCTGCGGATCAGCATGGGTACACAAAAAGAAAACCAACTTTTTTTGAAAACACTCAAGGATATACTTGATGCATAATCCCCCCATGATCATTACCATTGACGGCCCGGCAGGGGTAGGCAAGACCACGGTGGCCAGACAGGCGGCAGCCGCCCTGAAAATTGCCTATCTGGATACCGGAGCCATGTTCAGGGCGGTGGGCTGGATGCTTGGCCCCAGGGAAGATGAGAGAGATCCTGGCCGCATTGCCGCACTCCTTGCCGAAATATGTTTCAGTCTGGAAGGATCTGGATGGGACAGCTGCCTTATCCTGAACGGCATGGGACTGGGACCTGAAATCAGGACCGAAGAAGTGGGCATGTGGGCATCCAACGTAGGCAAACTTGAGATTGTAAGAAATTTTCTCAAAAAAGAGCAGCAGAAAATTGGTGCTTTCACCTCCCTGGTGGCTGAGGGCAGGGATATGGGCAGTGTAGTCTTTCCGGATGCTCCCTGTAAGTTCTTTCTGGATGCGTCCGCGGAAATACGGGCGGGCCGAAGACAGACCCAGCTTGAAAGTATGGGCATCCAGTCTGATTACAGCACTATCCTGGATCAGATAAAAAAAAGGGATGATCAGGACCGAAACAGGGCAATTGCCCCCCTGAAACCGGCCCCGGATGCCTTTATCATAGATACCGGATCATTAAGTCCTGACGATGTACTGAAAAAAATATTGATTTCTATTCCCCGGCTTTGACTTCATCCCAAAGGGCATCCATCTGCTGCATGTCCAGGCTGGAGATATCCAGGCTGCGTTCCGTGGCCAGGGCCTCCATTTTTTTTACTCTGTCCAGAAAACTGTTGTTGGCCAGGGACAAGGCTGAATTGGCCTTTATTTTATTTCGGCGACCAAATTCCACCAGGGTAAAAAGATAATCTCCAAATTCCTGTTCAATCTGCTTGCTGTCTCCCTTTTCTCTGGCCTGCGTAAATTCCTGCCATTCTTCTTTAAGCTTTTCCTCAACTGCTTCCTCTGTATCCCAGGTGAAGCCGACCCTGGCTGCTTTGGAGTTAATACGGTAGGCCATGAGCAGAGGCGGAAGATTGCGGGGTATTGAAGAAAACGGGGATTGATCCTTGCCTTTTTTCTCCTCTTTTTTTATTTTCTCCCAGTTGCGCAAAAGATCTTCTCTGGTCTCAAAGCTTTCATTTTCAAAGACATGGGGATGCCTGGAGATCATTTTGGCTGCGCTTGCGTGCCAGACATCATCCAGAGAAAATCTGTCCTGATAAAAACGGGCTATAAAGAACAAAAGAAAAAATACATCTCCCATCTCCTCGCGGACCTCTGAAATATCTCCGGACCGAATGGCGCCTGTCAGTTCAAAGGCTTCCTCAAGCAGATAGTCACAAAGACTTTCCGGAGTCTGTTCCCGGTCCCAGGGACAACCCTCCGGACCCAGCAGTTTATTGATCACATTTAATAAATGACTTATTTCCTGATCTTGTTTCATAAATCTTCCTTGTCAGGCTGAATAAATTCTTCCCATCTTTTCTCTAAATATGTTCTGGCTATATCCGCTTTATCCAGGAATTTCTGTTTCAGCTCTTCAGGCAGAAAATCGGCAAGGTCCTGACTGATGGAATGTACATGCGGGGCCAGACTGGAAGTGGCAATAAGTTTATTATCCCTGGGCAGAAAAGTGGTCAGAACCAGAAGGGTCAGAGAGCAGATGAGCCCGGCCTTGATAAATCCCAGCACTCCTCCTCCCAGACGGTCAACCCATCCCAGCATTATCTTGCGGAAAAATTTTTTCAGAGAAAGCGACAGCATGGCCACCAGGAACAAAACCGTAAGAAAAATACCCAGATACGCCACAATCTGAGACCACTGCTCGCTGGGGATAATGCGGCCGATGGCGGGCTGCAGATTTCCATAAAATCTATTGGCGGCCACAAAACCCGCGATCAATCCCGCGATGGAGGACACTTCCAGAAAAAGCCCGCGGAAAATTCCCCGGAACAAAAAAAAGCCCAGCACAACAACAAAAAAGATATCAAGACCGTTCATATTATTTTTTCCTGGAATAAAAAATGTTCAGGACAAAAAATAACCCGGGCTGAACTCTGGTTCATAAATGTCGCCCCGGGATTTCTTGACAGTAACTGATCCAGTCATTAAGTTCAATAGTTTTGATAGCATTACAATCTTGAGCAAAATCACAAGGAGTAGAATTATGGCCTATGATATCAGACTGGTTAAAATAGTTTCCGGAGACATGGTTCTGGGGAAATGGGATGAAAAAGAAAGCAAACTGACAGATCTGGCTATGCTCCAGATGGTACCTAATCAGCAGGGCGGCGTTCAAATGGTCCTGTTGCCCTTTGGCTATCCCATTGATAACGAGCTGAGCGGAGAAATAGAGGGAAAACACATTATTTATGTATATCAGAATCTGCCTGAGGATCTTAAGAATAAATACCTGGAAGCATCCAGCAATCTGACTATTTCCAGTGCCGGTGATCTTAAAAATCTGGGGAACCTGGCCGGGAAAGGCGGAGAAAAGGTAACAGATCTGGGTTCTTTATTCAAAAAATAATGCCTGGCTTGCGGGGCAAACCAGGCACAGTAAAAAAGCCGGACATTTGATCAAATGTCCGGCTTTTTGGTTTACATAGTCTTAGCTTTCAATGGATATTTTCTTTGATCTGCTTTCCCTGGTTTTGGGAAGAGTTATGGACAGGACCCCGTTTTTGTAGCTGGCGGAAACCTTGTCCTTGTCTATATCAGCTCGCAGAGGTATCACTCTGTTAAATGAACCGTATGAGCACTCCATGTGAACGTAATTTTCCTGTTCATCTTTTTGTTCACGTTTCTTTTCGCCCTGCAGTACCAGGTTATTGTTTTCCACGCTCACATCAATATCTTCAGGGTCAAGTCCGGCAACTTCGGCTCTGACCAGAACAGAATCTTCTTTTTCACTGATTTCCACTGAAGGAGTAAACTCTCTTGAGAATTCTTCAAATCCCCTGAAGGGACGTGTCCACATTTCCTCAAACAAATCCAGCATATTTTCAGGAGCGTTTTTCCTGGCTGGATTTCCGGATCTTTGTGATGGTAACCATTTTTCCAACATATCAGTTCACCTCCTTAATTTAAACCATGCTGTAAAGGCAAAGTTATGGTTTATTTATCAAGGTCTGGATTCATTAAGTCTAAAATCAAACTGTCCTGTATTTACCCGGCCTGGATCTCAATCTTTCTGGGTTTAGCTTTTTCCGCCTTGGGCAGAAACATTTCCAGCACGCCATCTTTAAAGTTGGCTTTGATATTTTCCCGGTCTACAACATCTGATATGGTAAAACTTCTGGCGTATTCACAGTCTCCGAATTCAAGATGGATATTGCTGGCTCCCTGCATTTTGGGATAAGTGGCCTTGGCGCTTATCTCAAGATCATTTTCCTTGAGATCGATAACCAGTTTGTCTTTATCCACGCCCGGCATATCCATATAAATATGGAATCCGTCTTCCTGCTCAATAATATCGGTATCGGGCGAAAAAAGAGGTAAAGTATCCTGCCCCTTCTTTCTGAGTTCGCTGGTCATAATAATCACCTCCCTGTCTTATTCAGCCTGAATACTGATCTTTTTGGGCATTGCCTCGTCTGCCTTGGGAATAACTATTTCCAGAACCCCGTCTTTCATCTTGGCCTCCACCTGGTCAGGATTGATGGGCACGTTCATGCTCACCACTCTCTGGAACAGCCCGGAAGGCCTTTCCTGCCTGTAGTAATTGCCGGTTCCGTGCTTTCTGTTGCCCTTGATGACCAGGCTTCCATCGCTTAAGGTGATATCAACATCTTTGATATCAACACCCGGTATTTCAGAGAAGACATAGATATTCCTGGTATCCTCGCTTATATTAACTGGAGGATACGCGTTTCTTCTCTGGCTGATCACGGAAGGTTTCCAGGCCTCATCAAAAAACCTGTCCAGATTGGTCGGCAGATTATAAAATCCACTGAAATCAATTACCATGATTATCACCTCCATGTTATATTTTCTGGAAAAATAAGCTGCTTTTTTCCTGTGTCAAGATTTTCCACTCACTTTATCGAC
>JAWOGL010000290.1:0-4218 GCA_046496945.1 Desulfonatronovibrio sp. | reverse complement strand
GTTAAAGGTTATTGAAAAGTATTCTTAAAATGTCATTTTCTATTATTTTAAGGTAATTGTTCACCATGTACGGCATATGGCCATTCAACCGCACTGGATTCCGGCTTTCGCCGGAATGACGGAAAAGGGCAAAGGCCTGCTTTAACCATCACCCCGGTCCCGGATCGAGTCCGGGATGACGGATCCGGGGTCCAGGTCTTGTTATTCGATCTTGCTGAATAGTTACATTTTACGTTGCAGCAAAAACTTAAGTTCAAAAGATCAGGATCATGACAGGAACAAAACCCGCCTGTTGCTCACGATTTATTTTTCAGTTTATTATACCATAATTCATGATGATGTCTGGCATATTTTTCAGGCACAACCCCTGAAAACATGGATTTGAAGGCCGGTCTTTCCTCTCTGGATATTGCCGCCATGTAAATATGCACCAGAAGGCCTGCCAGAGCCAGACCAGCCATAAGATAGTGGATGGTCCGGGACCAGGTCACCGGCGTGGGGTTGT
The DNA here is from genome assembly GCA_046496945.1 of Desulfonatronovibrio sp. Taxonomy (GTDB): domain Bacteria; phylum Desulfobacterota; class Desulfovibrionia; order Desulfovibrionales; family Desulfonatronovibrionaceae; genus Desulfonatronovibrio. Next base: position 3,713 of record JAWOGL010000290.1, on the reverse strand, counting down.
TCAGCACTATAGTTGAGATGTACATTATTATTCCGGTTATCACCAAAACTAACCCGGCAATTACCGTAAGCTGGGCAAAAAGCTTCTGCCCGGCGTTATAAAAGCCCTGGGGGGGGATATCCGATGACATACCCATTTTTTTCAGGGCTTTGTTCCCCAGGGTAAGCTGGATGTTCTTTTTTATCATCCAGGAAGTGTCCCTGGCCGGAGTAATGGAAAATATTTCCTTAAGAAAAGCCACGGTCTGTTTGAACCTGAATAAAATATAAGCCAGAAAAACCACCGCCCAGAGCAGACCAGCATAAACATGGAAATTAATAAGAGTTTCCCCGCTTCCGAAGATGGACCGCAAAAGAGCGGGCCACCATGCCCCTACGGGATTAATCCTTTCATTATCAATAAGGCCGATTCCGGTCAGGGTGAGAAATATCCAGCAAATGGCGTTGAACCAGTGAATAAATATGGCTCCCCTGTCGTGTCTGTGGATCATCTTTTCACTCATGCTAAACCTCTTCCTGGTTATCGTCCCCGGAATCATCGTTTCCGGAGAATAACTGTTTGATAAGCATAATCGCTACTCCCAGGCCGGAAAGGCCTACTGCGACCTTAACCAGGGGATTGACCACATTGGTCATGGCTTCATATGCAGCAGGATATTCAACCGGATCAGGCCATTCCATGGGCTGGGTTGATGCCAGATAAAACATGTTGGGCTTGGTATCCACGGGTTTGCTGACGATGCGTACAGTCTTTTTTTCTTTTAAAAGTCTGGATACTTCACTTTGCGGATCATTGAGGTCGCCGAATATCCTGGCCTTTGTAGGACAGGTGTCCACACAGGCCGGAAGAAACCCCATATCCAGCCGGTCCCGGCAGAAGTCGCATTTATCCGGCACTCTTTTTTCCGGATGACGATATCTTGCTCCGTAGGGACAGGCTTTGATGCAGTTGCCGCAGCCAATGCAAAGAGAATCATTGACGTGGACAATGCCGGTCTGTTCATCCTTAAAGGTTGCTCCGCTGGGACAGGCGGTGACGCAGGTGGGATTGTCGCACTGCATGCAGTTTCCAGGTTGAAAGTGAGTAAATGTGTTTTTACCCAGGCTGAAGTCTGGTTCAGTGTGCTTTATCCAGTTGCGCCAGTAGTCCCGGGGCACATTGTGCTGAACTTTGCAGGAAACCATGCAGGCTTTGCAGTCAATGCAGACCGAAGAGTCAACGACCATGCAGTATTTCTTGTTCATCAGGCCACCTTCCTTACTCTTACCATGGTTTCGTGCATGGCCATGTTGCCGGAAATTTCATCATAATCATCCACCAGCACTTCAGCGATGCACGCTCCTTTTTTATATACCAGGCTCATGCCGGGGGAATATGATCCAAACCCGGTGGCCATATAAACAGTTTTTTTCTCTATTCCCGGAGTATATTTCAACCTCAGGGTTCCTTTGCCCACAGGGCTGCTGACTTCGACCATGTCGCCGTCGCTCAGGCCCATTTCGGCTGCGGGTTCGGGATGCATATTCAGCACGTTTTCCTCCATGAATTCAGTCAACAGATCATAATTGGTGTTGCTGTGGGTAAAAAAAGCTGTTCTTCCCACCACCATTCTGAACTCATCTGCAGATGGAGTTTTATGCTTTTTGTAGGTAGGCATGGGATCAAGGCCGGCATCAGCGTAGCGCTGGTTGTAAATTTCCTTGACCCCGGAGAGGGTTTTAAGGGGTGATCCGGCGTAGATTCCGTATACCTTGCTGGGATTATAATAAGCCCCGTCCCTGCGCATGGCTTCCAGTGCTCCGTCCAGGCCTTCAAGCTGCTTGTCTCTGTATTCATCAATGGTGAAATTGAAATGTTCTCCAAGGCCCAGTCTTTTGGCCAGTTCCTGACAGATCCAGAAAGGTGACCTGGACTCGAACATTTCATCCATAACAGGATCACGCATGACCGCGCAGGCGCAGGCTGAAGACCCCTGCAGCGCTGACACCGGGTCTTTTCTTTCCAGAAAGGTTGCCCCGGGCAGAACCAGGTCTGAATACCAGGCGGTATCAGTCATGAGGACTTCAATATTCATTATGAAATCAAGATGTTCGATCATTTCCAGGTTTCTTTTCAGGTTGGCGGCGGTCTGAAAGAAATTGGTCTTAAAAGAAAACCAGCCTTTAATGGGATAAGGCTCACCGGAAATAATGGCATCGCGCATGAGCTTGTAAGAACCTTCATAATCTATGAGTCCGGGCACGATGCCTGCCTCCACCCGGTCGTACGGGTTGTCGTCGTACCAGGGAACATCGTAATAGGGTGTTTTTACTCCCACTTCCCGCAGGGCCAGAAGCCCGCCCGGCTTGTCAAAATTATTGAGCAGGGCATTGGTTATGGCCATGGCCCGTCTGATTTGAGTAGAATCATGATAGTCGGAAGATCTGCGGCCTGGATAAACCATGGCTGCAGGAGCAGCAGCAGCAATTTCCCTGGCGATCCGGGTGATGTCTTCAGCCGGGATTCCGCATTCCTTGGCAGCCCATTCCGGGGGGTACTGCTGCACATGCTGGAAAAAATCATCGAATCCGAAAGTCCTTTTAGGACAGCAGCCTTCAGCGTCATATAGTTCTTCATTGATTATGACATGACACAGGGCCAGGAAAAAAGCCATGTCAGTGCCGGGCTTTATCTGATGCCATTCATCGGCCAGGGCTGCTGTTTTAGTGTATCTGGGGTCCAGAACCACTATTTTGCAGCCGTTTTTTCTGGCTTCAAAAAAATCCATGGTATCCGGAGTGATAAAGGCTTCAAACGGGTTGGCTCCGGCTACAATGATATACTTGCTGTAGAGGACATCCGGGTAGGGAACCTCTCCCAGGGTGTCCAGGTAGGCCCTGTTTTTACTGAGAAGACACAAGGTCTCATGGGAGGTGATATTGTATGATCCGAACACTTCGGCAAACCTGGTGATGAACTGGGTTTGCATGTCTGATCCGGGAGTAAACATGACTCCGCACCTGGTATATTTATCAGCAATTTTCTGGAGTTCATCCGCTGCATAGTCAAGGGCTTCTTCCCAGCTGATGCGCTTCCATTTTCCTTCTCCGCGCTTGCCTACCCGTTTTAAGGGGTATTTAAGTCTGTCAGGCGAATAAATCTGCTGTACCGCGGCGTTTCCCCGGGCGCAGATCATGCCTCTTGATTTTAAAAATTTCGGATTGGGATCCAGGTTTTTAATTGCTCCATCCTGTACTCTGGCGATCATTCCGCAGCGGTTGAAGCACATATCGCAAGCCGTGAAGTGAGAAGTGATTTCGCCTTTTTCCGGACGTGCCCCGGAAGCGTGCGCTCGGGGGACAAGGGATTTGACCAGGGGGCCGCCTACTCCGGAACCAATGGCCGCGGCAGCCAGGCTGGTCTTGAGAAATTTCCTCCGGCTGAGTGGAGGCATTTTATCGTTCATAACTACTCCTTGATTTTTTGCTGACAAGGGCTGGCAAAAACGGGCTTAACAGACAGTTGAATAAGGACTTTTTCAACACGCTGTAAGCCCGGTTTGCCGGTTTGAAATTAAGATATGCTTGAAAGAACTCTCAGTAAATGCCTTTTCGCGCTGGTGGTTAACCGCATTTTTGAGGAGTCGGGGAATCTTTTGCTCCGTCGTGCAGATAAGTCAGGATATCGTTCAGGTCAGCTTCGGGCAGATCTTTCCAGTTATCATAGCAGGGAAG
>JAWOGL010000234.1:0-3411 GCA_046496945.1 Desulfonatronovibrio sp. | reverse complement strand
TGATGAAAACGGAGAACCCCTTTCTCACATTGTTGATACTACCACCGGACGTGTTCTCTTCAATGATGTGGTACCGGAAAGCTCGCCGGGAGTAGGTATAGTTCTGAATTGGACTCCGCTGGCAGTAGATTCATTAACGATCTTCTGGACAGTTTCCTTGTCAGCGGAAGGGATGGCCAGGAGAACCAGATCGATTTCCAGGCGATGTACTATCCTGTTGATTTTATCTATTCTGCCATAAACCCTGACCCCGCTGATATCCCTTTTGTGCTTTTTGGGATCATCATCTAAAAAGGCCACCGGCAGGTATTCCTGGCGGTGAATAAGATCTTTGAGAAGGAGAACCCCGGAACGGCCGGCTCCTACTATAAGGGTTCTCTGCCCGTCTTTTTTGCGGGGCTTTAAGCTTTGGTCCTTGATTCCCCGGTAAAAAAATCTGGGAACCGTTAACCCCAGGGTTAACAGTAAAGGAAAAAGAATAAAAACTGAACGCGGAACACCTTCCATACGGAATAAAACAGCAGCGGACAGGGAAAGGACCAGGGTTCCCAGGGCAACTGATTTAATAATACGGCTCAGATCTTTAATAGAGGCAAAGCGCCATATGCCGCGATAAAGACCAAAGAAACGGAAGGTGGTCCAGAAAACGGGCAGAGAAAGCCCCATCAGGATATAGCATGAATTAAGAAATTCAGGAGGGATGGTTTCCAGGTTAAACCTGAACCAGTAAGAGAAAAAAAGGCACAATGGTACCCACAAAAGGTCATGGATAAAGGCTGACCAGCGGTTAAAGAATAAGTTTCTGTACGAGGTTTTCATTTTCAGGGTTAAGAGTATGGAGTATAAAATTAAAATATTATTTGATTTACTGTATGTTTTGTCAATAAAAATATCTAACTGTCAGGGCCTTTCTGCACCGGCGCCCGCAAGATAAACTGCGCAGATAAGCGGCAGCCAGGCTGTCAGGGTGAGAGAAAAGGCATGAGAAGGCTTCAGCGCCGACAGAAAGGCAAGGGGCAGCAGCCAGAAAAGGTTAATAAGCAGCAGCAGAACAGTTACCTTGCGGTGTGACTGCCAGCGTCTGGCCAGAATTTGGTAACAGTGGTTTCTATGCGCCCTGTACCAGGGTTTTCCTGTAATAATCCGGCGTAAAAGGGTTACCGTGGCATCAACTATAAAAACAGCGGAAAGAATCAGCCAGCTCCAGATGGATATCTCCGGGAAGCGGGCTGTTTGAACAGCCAGCAAACCAAGAACGATGCCCAGAAAACCACTGCCGGCATCCCCCATGAAAATACGGGCAGGCGGCCAGTTCCAGCATAGAAAACCCAGGCAGGCACAGGAAAAAAAGGTCATAAGTGAAATATTCTGGCCTCCGCCGAACCAGATTATAAGGGCAGCGCCGCTGCTCACAAAAACAGCCTCTGAAGCGGCGATACCATCAATACCATCCATGAAGTTGAACAGATTCAAAAACCATGCCAAAAAAATAATCCCGACCAGATTAGCCAGCCATCCGGGCTCGAGTTGGTAATTACCGATCAGGATCTCCGGTATCCCCCCCAGCCAGTAAAGTCCCCAGACCGCGGCCCCGGAGTGAATAAGAAGACGCCAGCTAATTTTGATGGAGCGGTAGTCATCCAGGGCTCCTACAGCAGCAGCTAGACCTCCTCCCAGGCTTAGAGCCAGAAAAGTGTCGATACGGATTCCGCCGGCGGCCAGCAGGACAAAAAGAACGGCCAAATAAGAGACAACTATTGCGGTCCCTCCCCCCCGGGGAGTTGCTGTCTTGTGGGAACTGCGGTGGTTGGGGATATCAATGACTCCCTTTTTCAGGGCGTAATACCTGAATATGCCGGTTAAAAGGATTGAAAAAACAAAAGTGGAAATATGTAATACCGGTTCAAGCATGGTTCAGATACCAGGAGACAGTTTTCTTTAAACCTTCATCAACCGAAAAAGGGGCAGACCAGGACAGTGTCTCCATGGCCCTGGCAGAGTCAACCTGAAGGGAGGTACACAGGCTGGTTACCTGCCTTCCTCTTCCCAGCAGAAAACCGGAGTATTCCAGCAAACAGCGGGGTACAGGGAATATACGGCATTTTTTTTTCATATGGAAGGCAGTGCGTCTGATGATTTCCGGAGTGGACAGGTCTTCTCCGTCCGAGACCAGAAACGTATTATTCCCGGCCCCCGGATGCTCCAGACAGAGGGTAATAAAATCAAGAAGATTGTCCAGGCCTATGAGACTGCGCCGGTTGTCAATTGCGGCCAGGGGCAGGGGAAGGCCCTTGTTGATCCAGCTGAGTATCCGCAGGAAGTTACCCTTTACCCCCGGACCGTAAACCAGGGGAGGCCTGATGATTACCATTTCCAGGCCGTTTTGTCCGGAAATTGTCCGAAGTTTCAGTTCGGCTTTAAGTTTAGAGCGGCTGTAAGGCCCCAGGGGCTCCGGCCTGTCGTTTTCTCTGAAAGGCCGGCAGTGGCTCTGTTCGCCGTGTACTTTGACGGTGCTCAAATAGATGAATCTCTTTATTTTTGCAGCAGCAGCCTGGACAGCCAGGTTAACGGCCCCCTCGACATTGGTCATCCATAAGTGCTGTATCTGTTTATCGGTTAAATTATTGCCGCGCCCCGGGGCTGAGGCCAGATGGACAATGAAGTCAGTTTCAGTCAGGATGGCTGACCAGTCGGTGGCCGGCCCGATTTCCTTTCTGATAAGGTTTTCATCAGAAGAAAAGACCCGGTGATTGCGCCCGGAAGGAATAACTCCGTAGCCTCTTTTTTCAAGATGAAGACAGAGTCCCCGGCCGATAAAGCCGCTGGCCCCGGTCACTAAAACTTTCATATCCTTATAGCTGTTAGTTTTTTATGCAGGACCAAGATTGGTCTATTTGTTTGTATCATTGTTGATTTATTTTGTCGATTGCTATTCATCTTTTATTTGTTTTCGCCATTTTTATTTGATAATTTGAGAGTCTAAAGTTCTTTCGTCATGCCGGTCCCGGATCGTGTCCGGGATGACGGATCCGGCATCCAGATGCCATATGATGCTGAAAACATGCTGGATTCCCCGGTCAAGCCGGGGAATGACGCTACAACAATTTTGGTTCTAATCATATCAATAAGTTAAGAGAGTTTCGGACTCTGGAGTTGATAAGTTTTTAAGATTGCAACTCCTTTATATCCCAACTATTGAACCCGGTCTGCCAAAGCCTTATTGCTGATGCCGCGATTACTCTATGTCTGTAATGATTTTAACTACTTTATGTTGCATTGGCATGAAAGGGCCAGGTATGCCTGTCTGCCCTCTTCATCCATCAGCCCGAAGATCCGCTCGGCGGAGGCCTCCGCCCGCTGGTACATGTTGATGATCTGGCCGAACTGGGCCATCGGCCAGACGAGCTGTTG
>JAWOGL010000199.1:0-6338 GCA_046496945.1 Desulfonatronovibrio sp. | reverse complement strand
ATTCCCTGTGCAGAGTACGCACGCGCCCGCTGTCCTGCATTTCTTCAAGAACAGTGTTGAACTTGTCCAGTTGCCGCGAAGATACTGTTTTCCGGCTGAACATGATATGAACCGGAATTTCCCTCCCCTTCACATTAAATTTTTTAACCCGGCCGGAATAATCTCGTTCCACAAGCAGCCTGTCCATAATTATGGGGTTGGATACAAAAAGATCGGCCCGCCTTTCTGCGGTAAGGTCAAGGCTCTGGCTGTATCCCTGGGAATTAATGAGTGTTATATTGGGGGGAGGATTTTGAACCAGGTTTTCAAATTCTGGTGAACCGTAAGCATGTTCATCTATCACGGCTATCCTGAGATCTTTCTTTCTCAGGAATTCAAAAAAATCTTCGCGTGTAGTTATGCTGTTCAAATCCTCGATGTCGGCGTGGTAATAAACAGCATTTCTTTCCGTACGGTAAGGAATGGAGTAATAGACATAATCCAGGCGTTTTTCTTCATAATAAGCGCCCATTATAAAGTCAGTCCGGCCTGTTTTAAGGTCCTGGATAATGTCCGACCAGGCCATGGAATCAAATGAAACGCTATATCCGGTCTTTTCAAACAATTCCCGGGCAACCTGGACATCCAGGCCGGTAACATGTCCAGCCTGGCCGGTCCCGACCTCCATCTGGTATGGTTCCAGGGGATACCAGCCGCTCTTCAGCTTATCGTACCCGGCATGGGCAAAGCCCAAAAAATATGCAGCCGACAGAAGTGTAAGCAGGCAGCTATTTAAAATGAATAAGGCTAATTTATCTTTAAATTCCAATATATATTATCCTGAAAATGTCTAAGCCAGAAATGTATTATTAACCAGCGTATTTTTCAAGAACCCGGGTCAAGTCATTAAGACTGACGGGTTTGGCCAGATAGTCATTCATGCCGGCCTCCAGAAACTTTTCCCGGTCTCCGGCCATGGCATAGGCGGTCAGGGCGATTATTGGTATGCTGGAATGCTTGGCATCCTCTAACTTCCTGATCTCCAGTGTTGCCTCCACCCCGTTCTTTACCGGCATCTGGATGTCCATAAGGATACAGTCAAAATCATGTTTCCTGAACAATTCCACAGCCTGTTGTCCATCCCCGGCCAGGCTTACTTTATGGCCGGCTTTTTCCAGCAGCCTCTGCATGGGAAGCTGATTGGAAGGATCATCTTCCGCCAGGAGTATTCGCAGATTCCGGCTTCCTGTATCAGACTGAGATTCCTGACCGGACTGCTGTTTGCCTGCTGATTGGGGCAGTCTGAAGGGCAGGACAAAATCAACCGCAGTTCCTGAACCAGGTGTACTTTCCATGACAATGCTTCCTCCCATCATCTCCACCAGTCTTTGTACTATGGACAGCCCCAGTCCGGCTCCCTGGAATTTGCGGGTATAAGAACTGTCTACCTGCACAAAAGGATTGAATAACTGGTCCAGCTTATCTTCCGGGATGCCGATGCCGGTATCTGCAACAGAAAAATATACCTGACAAATGCCTTTCGGGTGCACAAAAAGCTGCGATATTTCCAGCCTGACCGTACCTTTTTCAGTGAACTTAAAGGCATTGCCTACAAGATTGAAAAGAATCTGGCGTACCCGCAATTCGTCTCCAACAAGGATCAAAGGAATTGATGGATCTATGATAATTTTAAGAGAAATATCTTTGTTCCGGGAAGTGACCGCAAAAAGTTCAGAAACGGAATCAGCAAGCTTTGAAATATTAAACTCTACTTCATTAATAATCATTTTGCCTGCTTCAATTCGGGAAATATCCAGCAGATCGGTCAAAAGACGGGTGTAACGATCCGAGGCCTTGATAGCCATGGCAACATAATCCTTTTGTTCTTCATCCAGATCAGTGGTCTGCAGAAGCTGGAGCATACCCATAATGCCGTTAAAGGGAGTCCGCAGCTCATGACTCATGTTGGCTAGAAATTCAGTCTTGGCCTGGTTTGCAGCTTCGGCCTGCTCCTTGGCGATGACAAGATTTTCTTCGATCTGTTTCTGTTCGGTGATGTCCCGGAATTCAACCACCCGGACCATTTTTCCCTTATAAGGTATATTTCTGGCCTCCAGACGAACAGGATACTCCTGTCCGCTTTTTCGCAGGCCAAAGGCTTCATAGGGCTTTTCATAGCCCGCGAGAATATTCTTCATTACCTTTTCGCGGGATCTTTGCGCAATAAGCAAAAGACCGTCCATGCCTATAAGTTCATGATAATCATAGCCTGAAATTTCAGAAAGACCCTGGTTGCATTCCAGGATCAGGCCTTTGTCATGTATTGTGATGCCCCCGAAAGAAGCATTGTGCAGGGCCTTGAACCGGGCTTCACTTTCACGCAGGGCATCTTCAGCCTGCTTGCGCTCAGTTATATCGCGGATAATCAGGCTGGCATTCTGTACCCCAAAGCTGTCCTGAAACACTGCCGAACTGACTTCAGCAGGAAAGGACATTCCTTCTTTACTGATAAGAGTCAACTCTCCTCTGGCCCTGCCTTTTTTTCGCCTTTGTTCAAGTAATTGTTCCAGTTCGGGATCAGTGACGTCAATCAGCCCGTCTCGCTCCATACTGATTATTTCTTCTTCGCTGCGGCCAAACATACTACAGGCAGAAGGATTGGCCGCTGAAATATTTCCGTCCGGAGTGGTAAGCAGGATAGCATCCATGCTGTTTTCAAAAAATGACCGGTACTTTTCCTCGCTCTGGGCAAGCTGCTCTGTCTTTATCCGGACTTTCCGGCGCAGAAGCCAGGACCACAGGAAAAAAGCCAGTGCCAGAAAAAGCAGGGGAATAACTATAATGGCAAAATAACGCAGAAAATCTGCTAAAGTAAGCTCATATTCCTCATACACTCCCATCCATTTCTCATAAATTTGCTGGTATTCACCGTTTTCCTTAATTACCTGCAATCCCTCGGAAAACTGGGCCAGAATAGCGGACTGTTCTTTGCCGGCAGCATAGCCGTATCCAGGAGACATCAGGGGCTTGCGCCCCACGTTCAGATTGTCCCAGCCGTCCTGATCAATCCAGTAAAGGGCAGTGAGACGGGGAACAAGGGCAAAGTCATGCTCTCCTCCGGCAAGCTCCATAATGGCTTTCCTGGGATCACTTACTGGGGTTGTCAGGCTTGCCAGATTGTTGGCAAGCACATAATCATGCATAATATCGCCCTGCTGAACAACCAGACGCTTTCCTGCCAGATCCGCCAGGTTTTCCGGGGGAGGCCCATCTCCTTCACGGCCTACGCCCACATAGTTAATGATTATATGTGAAGGAGAAAAATCAAAGGTCAGTCCGCGTTCCGCGGAATAGAGCATGCCCTGGACGATATCTATCTCTCCCCGGGCAAGATCCTGTCTGACCTCAGCCCATGGTCCAAGACGGATTTCAATGTCCAGACCCAGTTCCCTGGCTATGGCTCTGGTGAGATCTACATTGTAGCCGGATGGTTTTCCGTTTTCATCCATAAATTCAAAAGGAGGATAATCTTCATCCCCGCCGACTATAATAGGTCGATGTCCAGGCAACTCCAGGGCAGCGAACCATCTGGAATAAAGATGGCGAAAGGTTCCGTCGGCAATGGTCCTGGCCAGCCCTTCGTTGAGCAGGGCCAGCATTTCACTGTCGCCCTCCTTGACCGCGAAACAGAAATCCTGGCGAAACTCTTTGATAGACCTGTCAACTATGCGCAGATCCGATAATCCGGCTTCCTGAATAAGACGCACGGCAACCAGCTTCTGGATAACCACGGCATCGTGAACACCCCGGGACAATTCATACAGGGCCTGCTCAAATGTTTCCGTGGTCTGGATATCAATCCCCCTGTCTTTCCGGCGCAGGAATTCTTCGGCATTGTCGCCTTTCATAACCGCCACATTTTTGCCTTCAAGATCATCCAGGTTTTTGATGTCTTGAGAATCCTGCCTGACCACAATGGCCCCGAACAAAGACATGTACGGAACAGTAAAATCAAAAAATTCCTCCCGCTCGGGCGTGCGGCCCACCAGGGGCAGGGCCTCCACCTGGCCGGTTTCCAGCCATCCCCTGACTTCAGACCACGTCCCGGTGCGGAAGGTAACCTCCCGGTCCATGGCAGACATGGCAGCCCGCAGAAGCTCTACAGAAAAACCGCTGGCCCGGCCTGTATCATCAACAAAAGAAAAAGGGGGATAATCAATTTCGGCAGCGGAAAGAACAGGAGGAGGTCCTTCCTGAGCAGTGATTACAGGAGCCTGAAACACCAGGATTAAGAACAGCAGGGGCGTTAACAAAAACATTAACCAGCTGAGGGTTGGAATTTTCCCGGCCCGGTATTCTGAACTGCTTTTCATTAAAAACAAACCTTTAATGTTATACAAATTTCATCGCTCTAAAAAGGCCTGCACTCTGATTTGTTTTCGCCATTGCTGCTTGTTTGACCAGCCCTGAGCCCGTTGGTCAAAGTCATGGACGGGGACGGTTTTTGGGCTAACTGAACAAATTAACGGCTTTGACTTACAGGCTCATGCTGGGAGTTTGCAGCAACAGAAAACAAATCAGGGTGCAGGCTGACCTCACAGCATGGTGAATAGTTACCCATCCGGAAAGTCTTTCTTTTTGGTGACAACTAAATCACCTGATAGCCTTGACCGTCATGTTCCTGCCTTTATTTTTGGCTACGTAAAGGGCGTCGTCCGCCATTTTAAACAGCTCGTCTTCGCTGGACATATCCTGTTCATATTGAGCAACTCCTAAGCTGATGGTGAAGCTGAGCTTATGGCCTTCATAATTTACAGGATTATTTTCAACATATTCTCGAAGCCTTTCAGCTATCTGATATGCCTGATCCACTTTGGTCTGCGGCAGGATCACGGCAAACTCCTCGCCTCCGAACCGGCCGGGCACATCCACCTGGCGAAAATGTCTTTTCAAAATAGAAGCCAGATCCTGCAATACCTTGTCGCCGGCGGAATGGCCGAATTTATCGTTAATCATTTTGAAATAATCAATATCAAGCATTATAAGGGAAAATGTATGACCATAGCGCCTGCTTCGGGCAATTTCCTTCTGCACCGCGTCCATAAAATACCTTCTGTTCCAGAGGTCTGTCAGTTCATCGGTTGTCGCCAGATAACGAAGCCTGTCCTGGGCGATTTTCTGCTGGGTTATATCCCTGGCCGATCCCACTATAAAAGAAATTCGTTCATCTTCAAACACAGGCGTCAGCGTGGTAAACCACAGCCTTTCTCCGCCTGGAAGGCTTAATCTTTCTTCATAGGAAATGGACTTTCCAGCATCCAGGCAGCGCTGATAGTTGGAGACAATTTTCCGGCCCGGTTCCTCTCCCAGCAAGTCTTCAGGGGTTTTTTCCCTGAGTTTATCAAGGGGAATGCCCGTGGCTTTCTGATGAGCCATATTGTTGCGGATAAACCTGAATGTCTGACTATCCTCTACTTTTACCAGAAACATGGCTTCCTGGGTCCCGTTAAAAACCTTTTCATATTCCTGGGATATTTTTTTAAGCTTGTTTTCTGCTTCTTTCTGGACATTTATATTTCTGGCCACGTGTACCGACCCGATAATCTCTCCGCCATGATCAAACACAGGAGTAACTTTTATCAGTACATGACCGCCTAATTTCTCATTAAACATTTCTATTGAAATTTCGGTTTTTGTGCGCAGCATTTCTATTTGCGGACATTTTTCCACAGGTTCATGATGGCTGCAGGCAGCTGAATAACACTTTCGACCCAGCAATTCCTGCTGAGGGCATCCCAGGGTTCTGTACAAAGCCTTGTTGGCCTGAATTATATTATAATCCATATCCAGAATCATAATGGGATCGGATATGGTATTAAAAGTCCTTTCCCATTCTTTTTTTGATATCTCCAGGGCTGCCTCATGTTTTATGCGCTCGGTTATGTCCTGAAATGTAACTGCCAGATATTCCTTTTCCGGGGTATAGGCCTGAATTTCAAAATATTTATCCAGATCATGGACATAATTCTCAAAACAGGTGGAAAAACCTGTTTCCACCGCATTGAAAAGATGCTGCATTATTTCAGGCTCAATATTCGGCAGCATATCTCTTAGACCTCTCTGCAATACCTGCTCACGGGTAAATCCGGTAAAAGATTCAAATGCCGGATTGACCTCCACATATTTGAAATCATACGGCCTGCCCTGCTTGTCCCGCAGCACTTCATGCAGGGAAAAACCGTTGAGCATGATTTGAAAAAGAGATCTGTATCTGTGCTCTGATTTTGTTAACTCCTCCTCTGTCCTTTTTATACGAAAAAGGGCCTCAATCCTGGCAAGAAGCTCCCTGGAGTTTACAG
>JAWOGL010000174.1:0-6176 GCA_046496945.1 Desulfonatronovibrio sp. | reverse complement strand
CAACCATCTCAGCAGGATCGGGAACGCAAAGCCTTCGAACGGGATCAGCCGGATTATCCGGGTCAATAAGGCTCAGGTAATAACGGGGGATATTGAGCGGATGTAATCCAGCCACCTGGGTAAGCTCATCTTTTTCCCTGCTGGTCAGAGGCAGATATCTGCCAAGTTCTTCAATGGAAGTAATATTGTTTTTTAATTCCTGCTGCCAGGGAAGCTGTGACCAGTCAATATCTGCCAGAGAGTGGAAGTCACTGTTGGTTGCGTGCGTATTCCGCCTGGTGCCGGCATCATCAGTATCAACTGGATGATTGTCGACGGTAAGACAAGTGTTTCTGGTCATATCTGGTCTCCGTTTTATGCAGCGGGATAAAAGAAAATATGTTGAACAGCTGTATTATCAAATCTCAACAGCTTTGGGATAATCAGTATCCAACATGTTTTAAAAAGTTCTGAAGGCGTTCTGTTTGAGGGTTGAGCAGCAGTTCGGAAGGATCACCATCTTCATCGATACGGCCTTCATCCATAAACAGAAGACGGGTGCCGGCTTTTTTGGCAAAACTCATTTCATGACTGACCACCAGCATGGTCATTCCTTCTTCTGCCAGCAGGGTCATTACATTCAATACTTCTTCGCGCAGTTCAGGATCCAGCGCTGATGTGGGCTCATCAAAAAGCATTACTTTGGGATTGACGGCAAGGGCCCTGGCAATGGCTACCCGCTGCTGTTGACCTCCGGAAAGCTCCGAAGGCAAGTGATGACCCCGGTCACCAAGCCCGACCTTTTCCAGCAGATCATGCGCAGTATCCCTGGCCTCCTGTTTTGTGGCCCCCCGGACTTTCCTCGGCCCGAAAGCCACGTTTTCCAGGGCGGTCATGTGCGGAAAAAGAAAAAACAGCTGAAATACCATGCCAACTTCTTTGCGGATTTCCCTGACCTTGTTTTTTTCCCGGGGCAGATGGATTCCATTGACCACCAGATCTCCGGTGGTCACCATTTCCAGGCCGTTGATGCACCGGAGAAGGGTTGATTTTCCCGAACCTGAAGGACCAACCAGAACGATTACTTCATTTTTCTGGATGTCCAGAGATATATTGTGCAGAACTTCAGTGGTGCCGAAGTTTTTACATACATTTTTGAATTCAATGATGGGCTTCATATTTTACGCATCCTTCTTTCTATTAATCGTAGAATCAGGGCCAAAGTGGTAGTCATTATCAGATAGCCCACAGCTACTGCTGACCATATTTCCAGGGCTCTGAAACTGCTGGCCATGATTTCCTGTCCCTGGCGGGTTAGTTCGCCCACACCAATGACTATGAACAGTGAGGTATCCTTGAGACTGATAATAAACTGGTTGCCCAGAGGAGGGATGGCCCGGCGGAAAGCTATGGGGCTGATAACGCTGGCAATCAGCTGCAGCCGGGTGATACCCAGAGCCATGCCGGCTTCAATAAGCCCTTTGTTTACTGAAAGCACGGAGCCGCGGACGATTTCAGCCATATACGCTCCGGCATTGATCATAATGGTTATGATAGCCGCGGTAACCGCGTCAAAGCGCACGCCCGGCACTCCGGTGATAACTTCGATGAGCATGGGCAGGGCAAAATAGATGAACATGGCCTGAACAATGATGGGTGTTCCCCGAACCAGTTCGATGTAGAAAAATGAAACTACTTGACAGACTTTGCTGAGAACCAGGGTGAAGCCATAAGTTGCCCCGCCTACGGCTTTTGTTCCGGTCAGACGCATAAGGCCGGCAACTGTGCCGATAATCAGCCCCCCCACGATACCGGTAATTGCAATGTACCAGCTGAGCTTGGCCCCTTCAATCAGGGCGGGCAGGGAGTCTGCTATAATGCTCCATTGAAAAGTCATATTTTTCCCTTGTATTTGGTTGAAATGAGGAATTTGCCCTATATCAGGTTGTTGAAAATCTCCCAATTGCTGTGTCGCTGCAAAAAGTTCAAACTCGCACCTGCTAAATACGCCCCAGTGAAACGAAAGAAGGTTTCACGGGGTAAACTTTGATCTTGAACTTTTTTTGCTGTTTATCCGGCACCCACTTGAGTTGGCAGTAACAACTCATACCGATAAATATCTACTCAAGTGGGTGCCGGACTGTCGCTTGGAATTTTTGAACAACCTGCCTGGTAAGGACTTTTTCACGCTGATAGACCAGTGCAGACTGGACAAGCCGGAATAATTCTAAAAAATATTGCCGGCTGGAATGATCTGCTGGATTCCAGCCGGCAGGTTAAGGCTTGGCACAATGTTATTCTTTTCTTTCTCCAAACCATTTGGCATATATTTCATCGTATTCGCCGTCTTCCATCATTTCCAGAAGGGCGATATTGACTTTTTTGCGCAGTTCGCTTCCCATGGGGAAAGCTATGCCGTACTGAGCTCCTTCCACATCAGGACCTACAGCTTTGACTGTGCCTTCATCAGCCTGCTGGATATAGTAAAGTACGTTTGGAGTGTCATGCATGGCAGCGTCTGCACCGCCGGTAGCCACTTCCATGTAGGCCTGATCAATATTGGGGAACTTGATCAGTTTTTTGGCTCCAAGGGTGTTAACGTAATCTACTGTAGCAGTTCCGGTCTTGACTGCTACGGTTTTGCCTTTAAGGTCTTTGGGGCCCTTGATGTCATCGTTGTCAGCCCGGACCATGACTTTCAGCCCGGCCTGAAAGTAGGGATGGGAAAAATCTATACTTTTTTCGCGGGTGGACTTGATAAATATGGCTGCCAGGGCTACGTCCAGGTTGCCGGTGGTAAGACCCGGGATAAGACCGTTAAAATCCATGGGGATGAGCTTGTATTCAAGGTCAGCCCTTTTGGCGATGGCATCCCACAAGTCAATGTCAAATCCGGTGTATTCGCCGTCCGGACCTTTGAATTCAAAAGGTACAAACGCCGTATCCACTCCCACCCGCAGGGTTTTTGCGTGAGCAGCTCCGCCAAAGATAACTGCCATAGCAATAATCAGCGTGGCAACCAGTGCTTTAATACTTATCGATTTCATGATTTCCTCCTCAAAAGTTAATGTTAAAAAAAACATATTTTTGCTGTTCGACTATTGTAACTGTAAATAAATTAAAGAGATTGTGTCAAGTTGATTTACATACAAAACAGGTTCTCAAACAGGTAAGACAGAATATTTCGGTTTCCTTTATTGAAGGTATATATATTGACGTTTACTTTTTTCAGGATAAAATTTAAGAATTCCCGGATTAAACTTAATTCCAAAAAAACATTCATGGCAGAAAATTTTCGAGATATTCTGGACGATATTAAAGTCCCTGGTTCAGACAGGCCGGATAACCAAAAAATTGCCGAATGGGAGCTTGTGCTCACGGCTATGGACGTGGACTTCAACCGCGGCAAACACGGTGAGCTGCTTGTTCCGGTTTCCCAGACGGTTAGGGCTGTTGAGGAGGTAAGGCTCTATGAAGAAGAAGAGAAAAGGTTGCCTGGAAGACTCCCTGCTGATGAACAGAAGCAGGAAAACGTCTTTGCCAACCTCCTGATTCTGTCACTGCTTCTATTGTTTTTTGTTGTAGTATCCGGAGATCCCGGAAGTTCCGGACTGGCAGACCTTCCCTGGCTGGAAAAGGGAAGAATGGATGCCGGAAGAATAATGGACGGAGAGATCTGGCGCGCGGTAACCGCTCTGACCCTTCATAGCGATCCCGCGCATGTTCTGGGCAATGTAATTATCGGCGCTCCCTTTATCATTATGGTCTGTTCCGGACTTGGAATGGGACTTGGCTGGCTGTTCATTATCCTGTCCGGGGCGATAGCTAATTATATCAATGCGCTGGTTGTGGCTCCGGGCCACCTGAGCATAGGTTTTTCCACGTCCGTATTTGCCGCGGTGGGAATCATGTCTGTCAACTCCATCAAACATTCCAGGCTTACCCTGACCAATGCCTTTGTTCTGGGTTTGGCTCTGCTGGCTCTACTCGGCGTGGGCGGTAAAAACACGGATCTGGGAGCGCATTTGTTCGGGTTTTTGATTGGTTTTGTAATGGGCTGGATAGCTCTGATATTGATTGACACCATGGAAAATATAAAGAAGGTGGATTTTCTGTTTGGACTGAGCGCAGTCCTTCTGGTGGTGGAGAGCTGGTTTGTTGCGCTGTCAGGTAAAGGTCTTATTCATATTTTTTATTGAACAGCTAGTTTTGGTTGAGAATATAAAAGCAGGTTGATTCGGAGCAGGATTGGATACATTAACTTCTTCATATAAAGCCATCTGGAAGCTGGCCTGGCCCCAGGTATTGATGATGCTTTTCCACTTTCTGATCGGGTTTGTGGATGTATGGGTGGCGGGTAGACTGGGTCGTGATGTACAGGCCACCATGGGCATAATCACCCAGGCACTTTTCTTTTTTCTGGTGGTGGCTATTGCCCTGGCCAATGGCAGTGTGGCCGCCATCAGCCAGTCATTCGGGGCCGGACTGCTAAAGAGAGTCCAGAGATATATCGGCCTGGGACTGGAAATTGGCGTTATCCTGGGGTTGATTTTTCTTGTAGTGGGGATGCTGTTCAGGGACAGTTTTCTGGGTTTGCTGCATATTCCTGATGAGATCATGCCCATTGCCGCATATCTGCTTAAAGTTTACCTGTATGTTCTGCCGGGATATTACCTGCTGATCATCTGCAATGCCTTTTTCCGGGCCCAGAAAAAAGTCATGATCCCTCTTTTTTCAATGATGATCGTTACCGGGGTTAATACATTTGGTGATTTTGCCTTTGGACTGGGCTGGTGGGGCTTTCCGGAATTCGGATATAAAGGGCTGGCCTGGAGTACGTTTGCTTCGATTTTGTGTGGAATGTTTTTTTGCATGGCAGTTCTTTATAAACAGGGTCTGTTAAAGAAAAAAAGTTTTGCGCCCTGGCGCTGGATCAAAAAGGCATTTCCTTATCTGTTCAAAGTTGCCTGGCCGGCCGGACTGCTGCAGGTTGTATGGCATTCAGCATACATGGTTCTTTACGCCATTACCGCTGCTCTGCCTGTGGGAAGCGTTATCGCACTTGCCGGAATGAGTGCCGGGATAAGGGTGGAATCACTCCTTTTTCTGCCCGGATTTGCTTTTAATTTTACCGCCTCGATTCTGGTGGGTAATTATCTTGGACAGGGGGATATTCAAAGCGCCAAGCGCATGGGCTATCTGGTTATGCTTTTCGGATTGGGGCTGGTAAGCACTCTTACCCTGATCTTGTGGTTGTTTATCGAGCCTGTAGCAGTTTTTATAGCCCCTGATCCTGAAGTAAGTCTTGAAGCCGTAAACTATCTGAAATACAATATGGCAGCTATCCCGTTTCTTCTGGTGTCCATGATTCTGGGAGGGGCCCTGACCGGGGCGGGAGCCACTTTCTACCAGATGATTGTCATGGGCAGTTCAGCATGGCTGGTGCGGATTCCACTGGCCTGGTATCTGGGACATATCCACATGCAGGAAGCTACCGGGATCTGGCTGGCCATGTTTATATCCATGGTGGTCCAGGCCGTACTCATGCTTTATTTTTATCAGATGAAGGACTGGACAAAATTCTCCCAGAGAAAGGGCAGAAGAATTGTTCAGCCCAGTCAAACCATAAACAAGCTTAAGGCAGGCAAATAGAGCCTGTAAAAGGAATAATGATGTTAGCCAAACTATTCGCTGCTTTTATAGTAATACCTATCCTGGAAATCTATCTGATAATAAAGGTCGGCACTGTTATCGGTGCGGGCTGGACTGTTTTCCTGGTGATCGCCACAGCTTTTATAGGAGCTTACCTGGCCAGAATGCAGGGTGCCCAGACCATGATGAGGATGCGGGAAAATATGCGGAAAGGCATTCCTCCTGCCAATGATATTCTGGACGCTTTTCTGATATTTGCTGCGGGACTGGTTTTTCTAACCCCGGGTTTTCTGACGGATATCCTTGGTGTCCTTATTCTGCTGCCGCCTACGCGCCAGCCAATTAAATTCTGGCTTCTTAAAAAGATTGATCAGTGGATGCGACAGGGAAATGTTCATATTCAGAGGTTTTAACAGACTGTTGAAAATCTCCCAATTGGCTTTGTCGCTATAAGTTTAGTTCAATGTTCAATGTTCAACGTTGAAAAGTAATAAAAAAATGATTCCGGGAACTTTTTTTGTTGTTTATCCGGCACCCACTTAAGT
>JAWOGL010000153.1:0-8373 GCA_046496945.1 Desulfonatronovibrio sp. | reverse complement strand
AAGGCTTTCTCCATTCTGGGCAGGCATATCGCCCGGGCTGAAGAGGCTCTTATCGTGGCCAAGGCAGTGGAAAAATGGCTTGGGGAAGTCAAGCCCGGAGAAGAGACCTATGTTCATTCCGAGGTGCCTGAAAAGGGCGAAGGAATGGGCCTGACCGAGGCTCCCCGCGGTTCTCTTCTGCACTACGTTAAAATCAAGGATCATTATATCGAAAACTACCAAATCGTGGCTGCTACCATCTGGAATGCATGTCCCAGAGACGACATGGGCCAGAGAGGTCCTATGGAAGAGGCCCTTATAGGCGTTCCAGTGCCTGATCCGGCCAGTCCTGTAAATGTGGGGAGGATGGTCCGCTCCCTGGATCCGTGACTGGGCTGTGCCGTGCACGTGCTGCACGCTGAAACCGGTGACGAACACGTTATCAATGTTGAATAAATAACCTTTGCAAGCAGTTGACTGCAAAACAAAAGGCCGGTAAATCCGGCCTTTTGTTTTGCCGGGTCACTGCCGGACAAACCAAACAATACAAAAAAAAGTGATCTGCCATGAAAACACTGCTGGTTATGGGAATCGGAAATATCCTGCTCAAGGACGAAGGAGTCGGAGTTTACTGCATGCAGGAACTGGAAAAACAAAACTGGCCTGAAAATGTATCCTTTATTGATGGAGGTACATTCACCCAGGACATCTTTTATCTGTTTGAAAATTTTGATTATCTTCTGGTGCTGGATGCCATCCGGGGCGGCAGGGAACCAGGAACCATGTACCGGCTGAAAGAAAAAGACCTGGCTGCAAGCAAGGAACAGAGCATTTCAGTACATGACGTGGACCTTCTGGACTCTTTGAAAATGGCCGAACTGCTGGGTAAAAAACCAGAACTCACCGTTCTGGGCATAGAGCCGGAAAAACTGGCCTGGGAAATGGGCCTCACTGAAACCCTGAAAAACATTTTTCCTGATTTTGTGAAACTGGCCGCGGAAGAGATCAATAAAATATTAGAAACCCTGAACCAGGGGCAAAAAGTTTAGCCGATAATGAGCAAGTACGTTCTATCCATACTCGGCTGCGACCGTCCGGGCATTGTGGCCCAGGTCAGTAAAATCCTCACTGAGCATAAATGCAACATTGAAGACCTGACTCAGACCGTGCTTCAGACTGAATTCGCCGCCATATTCATTATCACGGCAGCCCATCCTCACAGCCTGGAAGAGTTGGTCGGCGCTCTTAAATCAAAGCTTCAGCCCCAGGGCCTTAATGTCCTGATCAAGGAAATGAACGCGGGCTGCCCTCTTATCCAAAACCCTGAGCCCTTTGTCGCTGTAGCCATCGGTCCGGATCAACCAGGACAGATTGCCGGATTGTCTGAGGTAATGCGTGACTTCGGCTGCAACATTACCGCCATCAAGGCTATTAACCGAAGCCATTTATATCCGGACAAGATAGTAATTATAATTGAAATGGATGTTCCCCTGTCAGCCACAGTTCCGGATCTGCGCCAAAGCCTGGAAAACATTTCATCACTGCTGGGTCTGGAATGCAGTCTTCAGCATAAAGACATCTTTGAGTCCATCCACAGGGTATAACATGCTTACACACAAAGAAATCCTGTCTACTATTGAAATGGTCAAAAATGAACATCTGGATGTTCGAACCATAACCCTTGGAGTCTCTCTTTTTGACTGCGCCTCTCACGACCCAGAGCGGTTTCAGGAGAATATCCGCAGCAAAATCACTTCCCGGGCCCGGAATCTGGTGGAAATTTGCGATCAGGTAGGAGAAAAATACGGGTTGAACGTGGTCAACAAACGCATTTCCATAAGCCCCATGGCTGTAGTGGGAGCTCCTTTCGGACCTGAACAGATGGTCGAAATCGCCCACACCCTGGATAGTATAGCCCAGGAAGCGCGGGTGGATTTCATAGGCGGATTTACCGCCCTGGTGGAAAAGGGCATGGCTGCAGGAGATAAATCCCTGATTGAGGCCATGCCGGCTGCCCTGGCAGAAACCAAAAGAGTCTGTGCCTCGGTGAATGTGGCCTCCACCAAGGCCGGGATTAACATGGACGCGGTTTATATCATGGCCAGGACCATCAAGAAGGCGGCAGAGCTTACCAGAGATCAGTCAGGGCTGGCCTGCGCCAAATTATGCGTTTTTGCCAACATCCCCCAGGATGTCCCCTTTATGGCTGGCGCTTATCTGGGAGTTGGAGAACCGGATTCAGTAATCAATGTTGGAGTAAGCGGCCCCGGAGTAGTCAAAAAAGCCCTGGACCGGGCAGTTGAAGCTACTCCTGACTGCGATCTGGGTTATCTTGCTGAAATAATCAAAAAGACCGCTTTCAAGGTTACCAAGGCAGGGGAACTTATCGGGCGGGAAGTGGCTGACAAGCTTGGCGTCCAGTTCGGCATCCTGGATCTGTCCCTGGCTCCTACTCCTGAACAGGGAGACAGCGTAGGGGAAATTTTTCAGTCATTAGGCCTGGGGTCAATTGGTGCTCCAGGAAGCACTGCCGCTCTGGCCATGCTCAATGACGCGGTCAAGAAGGGCGGAGCCTTTGCCAGCTCATACGTGGGCGGCTTGAGCGGAGCCTTCATCCCGGTCAGCGAGGACCAGAACATTAATGCCTCCGTGGCCCAGGGCAAGCTTAGCCTGAGCAAGCTGGAAGCCATGACCTCAGTGTGCTCGGTGGGACTGGACATGGTGGCCCTGCCCGGGGATATTTCCGCGGAAACCCTGTCCGGCATCATAGCCGATGAAATGGCCATCGGAGTAATCAACAGCAAGACGACTGCTGTCCGCCTCATTCCGGTTCCCGGCAAACATGCCGGTCAGACGGCAATCTTCGGAGGACTCCTGGGGGAGGCAACCATCATTGATGTAGGCACACCAGACTCATCCCGCGACTTTATTGCCCGGGGCGGCCTGATACCCGCGCCCCTGCAGAGCCTGAGCAACTGAGGTTCTTTTTGCCCGCAAATTGTTCTTAAACAAATTTATATATCATCTTTTTCTCGCTTTTCTTAAAGTACTTAGGTTTTGCTTGCATTGTGTGGTCCGCTCATTTATATATTCATTAGATAAGAAATTTTTCAAGTTGGAAATATTTCAGCGTATGTGGTCAATTCGTTGATCATTCCCCCTCATTTTTAAAAAGATAAAACTATTTTCAGGAGGATGTTCTAATGTCACAGGAAAAAATTAAGCCCGTAGAAAGTGAAAACTTAAATAATCCCGCCTTTCCCAAGGAAGAAGTCGGCGGCACCAAGAAAGATATGGCTACAGTGGGAATCATAATATCTGTTCTGGCAGTATTTCTGCTGGTTGTTTTTTATTTTGCCATCAACAAAAACGTGGATGAGTTGTCCGGTAAAGTAGACCTGATTACAGAAACCAGAGACAAACTCCAGGATATGGACAACAGCCTGACCCAGATGGACCAGAGAATAGCCGACCTGGAAAACATGCCCGAGGTAGTAAAAAGCATGGTCCTTGGAGGAATGATCCAGGAAATTGACCAGAAAGCAGGCTACATTGGAGCAAATGTAAATGACGAGCAGAAAAGCAAACTTGAGCAGGCCCGCAAGCTCATGAACCAGGTTCAGGAAGAGTTAACAGCCAAATAATCCTGAATCAAAATAATATGGCATTGCCTGCCCGGATCAGAAATGGTCCGGGCTTTTTTTTTGCGACATTGAGAACAACTTTAAAAGTATTATTGGTCACTATTCAAAACCCTTACGACTTAAATCAAAATACTGAAGCCTGTCCGGGTTTGCAATGCCGGCAATGTTTGACCTGCGGCGGCTGCGTCAGACAAAATCAGCACTTACTGCGCAAAACCAAAAATAGACCGGTTTCGCCATACTGGGCAGCGACAGGGAATTTGCCGGCACTGGCTCCAGGAAAAAACATGGTAAACAGATAATATTATTGTAACTATCTGCCACTTTTTTTGATAAACCAAGATTCGACAGGCCTGCCTCCGGGTCGTTCATGCATTGTGTCCCGATCCCCGAACCCATGTTACAATAATTATTGCTATAAAAAATTTAATATGATATAAGAAACATACTATATATCATAAGCTACTGGATTGTATCTTATTTTTCGCTGCCTAATTTTAAGGAGGAACTATGTTAAAACGGCTTTTTATTGTATTTGCCCTTATAATGGCTCTTTTTCTGGCCCCGGTTTCAGCCTTTTCTGATTCCCACGTCAACATCAACACCGCCAATGCTGAGCAACTTGCAACATTGCCCGGGATTGGCCCTGCTCTTGCCGAGAAAATCATTGAATACAGAGCTGATTTTCCCTTTGAAGCACCTGAAGATATAATGAATGTCCCTGGAATAGGAGAAGCAAAATTCAACAACATGAAAGATATGATTGCTATTGAGTAAACCCCTTGTATCGATTTTGCGGCTTACTTCAATAACAGGTCCGTAGCTTATGATCATCCGGCCTGAAAACGATTAATCGTTTTCAGGCCGTTTATTTTTTAACTGACCATCCGACATAAGGCCCGTCTGCAAATTCCTGCCGAGTTTCCGGTAAAGAAAACCAATGCCGGACAACGTGCTGAAAAGACCTTATAGTTTTTTCTTGACATAAGCTTATACTATTAGTAATTATTCCTGACAAGGAACACAAATGAGACTTACCAGACAAAGAAAAATAATACTCGAAAAGCTCAGGCAGACCCAATCACATCCCACTGCGGTTGAGGTTTATGATGAGGTCAGAAAGTGCCTGCCCAATATCAGCCTGGGTACCGTGTACCGCAATCTTGATGTCCTGAGCAAGACCGGGACCATACGCAAGATCGAAACCTGCGGAGATCAGAAAAGATTCGACGGAACTCCGGAGGATCACCTGCATATTATCTGCTCCAGATGCGGGAAAGTACGGGATGTCCTGAGTGATTTTAAGATTGATATTGAAAGGCTGGCTGATATTGACTCAGATTTCACCATTACCGGAGTCAGACTTGAAATCCTGGGCTTTTGTCCTGAATGTGAACAACAGCAACCCTAATGGGTGTTGAATAAGGACTTTTTCAACACGCTGCTGACTGATACAAATTCTTGTCATGATTTTAATCCACTAATTCCAAACAATCCAAAAAGGAGGACACATGAAGTCTTTAAAAGGAACCCAAACTGAAAAAAACATTTTAACCGCATTCGCAGGCGAATCACAGGCCAGAAACCGCTACACCTATTTTGCCAAACAAGCCAAAAAAGATGGCTATGTGCAACTGTCCAACATCTTTGAGGAAACAGCAAATCAGGAAAAAGAACACGCCAAAAGGCTGTTTAAATTTCTTGAGGGGGGCGAGGCTGAAATCCAGGCCACCTTTCCAGCCGGAAAGATTGGTACAACTCTGGAAAACCTTAATGAAGCAGCGGACGGGGAAAGATTCGAGCATGAAACCATGTATCCTGGTTTCGCCAAAACAGCCATGGACGAAGGATTTCCGGAAGTTGCCGCAGCCATGGAATCCATTGCCGTAGCTGAGCAGCTGCATGAAAGAAGATACAGAAGCTTTATTGCCAACATTGAAAATGGATCTGTGTTCAGGAAAGACCATGAGGTCATCTGGAAATGTCAGAACTGCGGGTATACCCATACAGGCAAGGAAGCCCTGGAAGAATGTCCTTCCTGTGTCCACCCCAGAGCTCACTTTGAAGTGCTTTGCGAAAACTGGCAGTAATACCCGGGAAGCGCGGCTGGAATACTTTTGTATTTTTGTCGCGCTTCAGACAGAGGTTGAGATAATTCATATTTTGACCTTGCCATTGTGGTGATTCTGTTTAGTCTATTATTTTAAACCGAAAACCATAAACATAGAGAGGTAATTGAAAATGGCAGAACTTCTGGAAATCTATAAATGCGAAGTATGTGGAAATATCGTGGAAATAGTGCACGGGGGTAAGGGAGAACTGGTATGCTGCGACCAGCCAATGAAACTTTTTACTGAAAATACCGTTGACGCGGCTAAAGAAAAACACGTTCCAGTAATTGAAAAAACCTCTGAGGGCTATAAAGTCAGGATTGGAAGCGTGGATCATCCCATGGAAGAAAAGCACTACATAGAATGGATCGAATTGATAGCTGACGGTAAGACCTACCGCGAATTTTTAAAACCAGGTCAGTCTCCAAAAGCGGAATTCTGTGTTCAGGCCGAGAAAATAACTGCCAGAGAATACTGCAATATCCACGGTCTGTGGAAGGCTGAAAATTAGGAGTTAATCATGGCCGACCCTGAAGAAATGTGGCAGTGTCAGATGACCAACTGCGGATGCATTTATGATCCGGACAGAGGAGACCGAAAAAGTAAAACTCCCAAAGGAACCAGCTTTCATGACCTCCCGGATGACTGGAAGTGTCCGGTCTGCGGAGGTGGAAAAAAATGCTTCCGGCCGCTGGCCGGCCCTGGATCCGCAAAAGAAGAAGAATAGCGAGGAAAAGCCTGTGACCAAGCACGAATGCGCTGTATGCGGTTACATTTTCAACCCTGTTCTGGCTGAAAGGGCCGGGTTGTCCAAAGATACCCGGTTTGAGGAATTGCCCGAAGACTGGTGTTGTCCTCAATGCGGAACCAGGAAAAAATACTTTACAGAAAAACCACAAGACAACAACAAATAAGGAGTTATACCATGGATAAATGGGTATGTGGAGTTTGCGGTTACGTTTATGATCCTGCGGAAGGAGATCCGGATAACGGTGTTAATCCGGGCACCAAATTTGAAGATGTATCCGAAGACTGGGTTTGTCCTGTGTGCGGTGCTTCCAAGGATGAATTTGTCAAAGAAGCATAATGTAATAATTACGGCCGGGTTCAGCTGATTTGTATCAGCCGAACCCGACCTTTGAATATCCTGCCTTTTAAAATCAGGCCCGCCTGTTTGAATAGATAATTATCCTTTACAAAGTGCGGCAAATCGCAATTGCGGCAGGAAAACTTTTATCCCCTTTTCAGGAGCAGACATGGCCATCATCGAGATAAAGAAAAATGTTTTCTGGGTAGGAGCAGTGGACTGGAACATCAGCAATTTCCATGGTTACTCTCTAGCCCATCAGGGAAGCACTTATAATGCGTTTCTTATTCTGGACGACAAGATAACTCTTTTTGATACTGTTCCTGAAAAATTCAAATGGGATCTCTATCACCAGATACATAAGCTGATTAAGCCTGAACAGATCGACTATATCGTGGTTAACCATGTGGAAATGGATCATTCCGGGGCCCTGCCCTTTATGATGGATAAATGCTCCCCGGAAAAGATACTTTGTTCACCCATGGGAGAAAAGTTTCTGCTGGGCCATTTTCACAAACCTGAATGGCCGGTTCAGGTAGTTAAAAATGGCGATTCTATCTCCCTGGGCGACAAAGACGTCCAGTTTATGGAGGCCAGAATGCTGCACTGGCCGGACACCATGTTTTCCTATATTCCCCAGGACAAGCTTCTGATATCCAGCGATGCTTTTGGCCAGAACATTGCCACCACCAAAATATTTGACGATGAGCATGACCTGGATTTTCTCATCTCTGAGGCAAAGCACTACTATACTAATATCATCCTGCCCTTCTCAGGTTTTGTTCAAAAAAAACTGGCCGCAATCAGAGAATCAGGCCTGGAAATTGACATGATCGCTCCTGACCATGGAGTAATCTGGCGTTCTCATGTCCGTGATATCCTGAGCGCCTATGATGATTTTTCAGCCCAGAAAGTCCGGGCTAAGGCGGTTCTGGTATATGACACCATGTGGCAGAGTACTGAAAAGATGATCAAGGCTGTTGGAGATGCCCTGATGGAAAACGGCATTGAAATCAAGATAATGTCTCTTAAAAGATTCCATCACAGTGACATCATGGGTGAATTTTCAGACGCTGCTGCCCTGGTTTGCGCTTCACCCACTCACAATAATGGAATGCTGCCTCTGATGGCTGATTTTTTGACCTATATGAAAGGCCTGAAGCCCAAAACCCGTATCGGTGCTGTTCTCGGCTCATTCGGCTGGAGCGGTGAAGCACCGGCAGCCATGGCCAAAGTCCTGGATCAGGCAGGCTTCGATCTCCCCCTTGAACCATTTAGAGTCAAAAATGTTCCTACGCACGAAGATCTGGCCCAATGCAGAAAGATAGGCAAAACCCTGGCGAATAAAATCCATGAAAAGATTGAAAAATGAGATTCTAAACATACTCAGCCGGGAAAATATTTCCATTTCCCTGTCTGACCTGGACAACTATCCTCCCAGGAAGATTCTGGGGGCTCTTTTTTCCGGCCTTCTAAATCCTGATCAATTGATCCGGTGGCACAGCGTCACTGCCATGGGCCATGTTGTAGCCCGCATGACTGAAAAAGAAGG
>JAWOGL010000113.1:0-3534 GCA_046496945.1 Desulfonatronovibrio sp. | reverse complement strand
GTTTTTTCTACCTGAACCGGACCTTCGAGGATTTTTGCCTGCGAGCCGCCGGCAATTTTTTTAAGCATACCTTTAAACAGCCATTTGTGTGCCATACTCAGACTGTTCCAGTAAGCCAATCCCCAGAGGCCTCTGGGATAAAAGCGGGCCCTTTGCACAAGAATGCTTTGGTTATTATCCTCCGGAAAAAGGTCAAATTCCAGAACCGCCTGTCCGGGTACCTTCATTTCGGCCAGCAGTTTTAATTGTTCAAATTTTTTAACCAGGATTACTCGCCAGAAATCAAGGGTATCTCCATAACGCAGTTCTTTCTGAACCCTTCGTCCCTCCCGGTAACCCTGACCGCCAAGCAGTTTGTCAGCCATTCCCCGGATTCGCCATAAAAAATCAGCGTAGTACCACCCTTTTTTGCCTCCGATACTTTCAATAACCGGCCAGATTCTTTCAGGAGGGAGATTAAGTCTGACCTTGTAGGCTATTTCATAGATATCTCCCCCGGCATAAGCACTGTCAGAACAGCTGGTCCACTCAGGAATATTAATTTCTCCGGCATCGCTCCAGCACGTGTCAACCTCTTCACGCCTGATTCCGTCCAGGGCCCGGCCGATCGCGTCTTTGCAGGTTAAAAGTTCCTGAGGAATTATTTCCCTGATCCGGTTTTCTTTGCACACAACCGGATTTTTAAGCCCTTCAGCCAGAGGCCTGGCCAGGGAAGAAGGCACGGGAGTAACCAGGTGTATCCAGTAGGAACTGAGGGTCGGAGTCAGCAGAGGAACTGGAATAATCAGTCTGGGGGCCAGGCCGGCTTCTCTGGCGTAAACTTGAAAAAGCTGAGCGTAAGTCAGGATATCCGGACCACCGATTTCAAAGGTCTGACCTTTGGCACCGGGATTATTGAGACATCCGGCCAGATATTCCAGTACATTGGAAATTGCTATGGGCTGGCAGGGAGTATGGACCCATTTGGGGGTGATCATTACAGGCAGGCGTTCCACAAGATAGCGCATGACTTCAAAAGAGGCGCTGCCGGAACCTATAATCATGGCTGCCTTTAGAAAAGTTGCCGGAACCGGGCCTTTTTGCAGTATTTCACCAACTTCCAGTCTGGATTTCAGGTGAGGGCTTAGTTCTTTGCCGCGCTCACCCAGTCCGCCAAGGTAAATAATTTGTTCAAGTCCTGCCTCTTGGGATGCCTGGACCATGTTTTCAGCGGCTGTCCTGTCTTTGGAAGCGTAGTCGCCCTTTCCTTTGGGTCCTGGCCCCATGGAATGAACAAGATAAAAGGCAGCAAGGCATCCTTTACAGGCGTTGTCCAGGCTTGATTTATCCAGTACATCCACTTGGACGGTCTCAAATTCTGGATGTTTAGAGTAGGAACGGCATGACAGTTTGTCCGGATTTCTGGCTCCGGCCCTGACCCTGTACCCTTTTTCAAGCAGCAAAGGAACCAGTCGTCCTCCCACATAACCGCTGGCTCCGAGGACCAGGACAGTTTTCTGAATGTTGTTTCTCATGTTGTCCTCAATTTTAAAAATAAATAGTAATTATTATAGCCTGTGGTCAATTTTGGAATCCGGATCCGTGAAAACATGTTCCGGAACCTGTAACAGCGTGTTAAAAAAGGCATAAGCAGAAAAATATGCTTCACTAATCCAGGTTAGGCTGTATAGCCGGATTTTAATTATGATGAACAGGATTTATGGTTCAAAATTTTGAACCATGACTCTGCCTTATTAGCCGGATCACAAAAACCGGTTCAATTTTTTTAACTGCTCAGCCAAGCTTAACATAAAAAAAGTGAGGCGAAAAGAGGGTTTTAGACAGCTCATTACTTTGGCCCGCATATTGCTATATAAATATTAAGTTTCTTCCTCCTTTTGCAAAAGCCGGCTGACTTGTTCGTGTGAACAGGTCAGCCGGTTTTTTTTATCAAAATTTCCCCTTCGGGCAGAAAAACTCTGATATTGCCAGTTCCAATAAAGTATCTTATATTCAAAAACTGGTATTATAACAATTCTATCTGCCAAAAAGCTGAACATCTATCTAAAAGAGATTATATTTTTATGAGTTATTATAAACCTTGTCCGTTCTGCAAGCAACCGGTTCTACATTACAAAAATCCGGTACCCACGGTGGATATTATAATTTTTAAACCTCCGGAAAAAATTGTTTTGATCGAGAGAAAGAATTATCCTCACGGATGGGCTCTTCCCGGCGGATTTATTGACTACAATGAAAGAGCGGAGCACGCCGCTGCAAGAGAAGCCAGAGAGGAGACCGGTCTTGATGTTGTACTCACCGGACTACTGGGCGTATATTCACATCCGGACAGGGATCCCAGATCTCATACCATGAGTGTGGTTTACATGGCCTATGCCCTGAATCCAGAAGAATTCACAGCAGGCGACGATGCTGTGAACGCCGGGTTTTTCAGCTGGCACGACTTGCCTGATCTGGCTTTCGACCATAGTAAAATAATCCGAGATTTTATTTCATTTCAAAATCAGCTGGGCTATTCATAATTTATAATTATACAGGCAGGAAACATGTATATCAGCATTGATCTTGGAGGAACCAATCTCCGGGGAACCTGGATTGATAAATCAGGCCAGACCGGCACGGTCAGGATTGTATCCCGGCCCAAAAGTCTGAAGGGCACACAAGAGGCCTTATCTGAAATTATTGAGAAATTAAAAAAGGACAGCCCTCAAGAAGTGCAGGAAATCGGCCTGGCCAGTGCCGGTCCCATGGATTTTAAGCAAGGTGTTTATCTCAATCCAACCAATATGCCGGAACTTAAGGATTTTAATCTGAGAGACTTTGTCACGAATAAGACCGGCCTGAAAGTAATCCTGGAAAATGATGCTCAGGCAGCCGCACTGGGTGAAATTTACAAAGGATGCCTGGCAGGAGAGAAAGACGCCATGGTTTTTACCCTGGGAACAGGACTGGGATCCGGAGTAATCATTGACCGGAAAATATGGAGAGGAAAACTGCCTGCGGGCCCGGAACTGGGTCATCTTTATCTCGGTCCCGGCCGCAAGGTCAGATGCGGCTGCGGACAGGTGGGTTGCGCTGAAACCTGGCTCAACAGCGCCGCGCTTAAGGATCTGGCAAGACAAAACCGGGTTGAAATTGATAACCTGAAACAGCTTGACAATTATCTCCTGAAAAAAGATGCTCAGGCCGTTAAAACCCTGGAGCAATACGGCCACAGACTTGGTCTGTACCTCTGCCAGGTTGCGGTTGTTTTTGGCATCACCAGTATCGGACTTGGCGGGGGGTTGAGCAGGCTTGGTCCTTATTTTATCGAGTCCGCCCGAAAAACCCTGTCTCACAGACTGTTTCAGCGAAAATGGCTCGTCCCTGAAAAGATATGCTGTTCTCCTGATCCTGAAATGAGCGCGCTCTGGGGAATGTGTTTTTTGATGATTCACAGGTCTTAACTTGAGTTCAAGGTTAATATTTTTTTGGTAACTATTTACCATAGCCAGCGGCCAGTCCCCGTTTCATGTTTCTGTTGATACGAACTCC
>JAWOGL010000105.1:0-12401 GCA_046496945.1 Desulfonatronovibrio sp. | reverse complement strand
ACCTCAGGCAGCAGAATTTGCCGAAGAAGTCCAGAACAAGGCATTAAGGGGGGCAAAAACAGTTCAGGAAGCTATAGATTCAATAATGCATGTTAATAAAGCCACTGAAGAGCTTAAGTCCAAGATTGCCGGTCTGGGTGACCGGGCTGAGGGAATTGGAAAGATTATGACGGTTATTGAAGATATAGCGGACCAGACCAATCTGCTTGCTTTAAACGCAGCTATTGAAGCGGCCAGGGCCGGGGACGCCGGGCGTGGGTTTGCCGTAGTGGCCGACGAGGTGCGCAAACTGGCGGAAAAGACCATGAGCGCTACCAAGGAAGTGGGCGAATCTATTCAGGCCATCCAGGCTGACGTAAAAAGCAATGCCCGGAGCGTGGAGAATACAGTTGGCTATGTTGAAACTGCCACGGATTTGTCCAAGCGCTCCGGCAAAGAATTAGAAGAAATTGTTGGTCTGGCTGAAAAAGCATCCGACCAGGTAACAGCTATCGCTACAGCTTCGGAAGAACAGTCTTCTGCCAGTGAAGAAATTAACCGGTCAGTAGACGCTATAAACAGGGTAGCTGGTGAAACTTCTTCAGTTATGACCGAGTCATCCCGGGCAGTTGATGACTTGGCAAAGCAGGCGGACAAGCTGCAGAAGATAGTCAGGGAGATGGAAGAACAGGCATAAATTTCACCCAGTCAAAGATCGGCAGCAGGACTTCGTGTTTCCGGTATCTTTGAATTCTTTACAAGGAGTCAGATAATACGGCCTGAATCTTCGAGCCGGGTCTGGAGCTTTGGATAAATGTCCGTAAAAAATTAGCTCAAAACAGATTAAAACTAAAAAGCCGGTATGTTGCACCCTTGCCGGCTTTTTTGTTTTTGGCCGGAAAATTTTATGGATTTTTTTCGGGCATTATCCTAAATAAACAAGTTATGCCAATTCCATCTGATTATGAGTTAGATAATTATTATTATGAGCTGGAGCAGGAACTCATTGCCCAGCATCCCAGTCCGGCCAGGACAGATTCCAGGCTTTTGATCCTTGACAGTCAAACAGGATCCATCAAAACGGATATGTTTCAACGCCTGGCTGATTATCTGAACCCTGGTTCTCTGCTGGTAGCCAACAATACCCGGGTTCTGCCCGCGAGGCTGGGGGGACAAAAAAAAACCGGAGGCAGGGTCGAGTTTTTACTGCTTACCCCCCTGCCTCTTATTGATTCTGAAGTCGCAGGCCCGGAAAAGAAAGCGGTGGTTGAATGTTTGCTCAAGGCCTCCAGACGGGTTAAGCCGGGAGAACAAATATTTTTTCCGGACGGGGTCAGCTTCCGGGTTCTGGAAAATGCCTCCATGGGCAGGACTACAGGAGAACTTTTCTGGAAGGGCGACCTGGCTGATTTTTTTATAAAAAACGGTCATGTGCCTTTGCCTCCATACATTCAGAGAGACGATGAAAAGTCTGATCTGGACAGATACCAGACCGTTTATTCCTCAGAGGATAAACTTGGTTCTGTGGCGGCACCTACCGCCGGCCTTCATTTCAGCCCGCAATTAAAGGAAAGCCTTGCAGACGCTGGTTTCGGATGGACAGAAGTTACTTTGTATGTAGGTTACGGGACTTTCAGTCCTGTCCGAAGCAGGGATATAAGGACGCATAAAATGCATCCCGAGTATATTGAGGTCAGTTCTGAAGCAGCTGCAGACATCAATGAAGCCGGGGCAAGAGGCGGAAAAATTGTCGCCGTGGGAACCACCACAGCCCGTACTCTGGAAAGCGTCTGCGCTTCCCGGGAAAAAATGACCGCTCACCGGGGGTGGACAGATCTTTTTATTTATCCGGGATACAGATTCAAGGCTGTTGACCAATTAATTACAAATTTTCATCTGCCTGGATCATCCCTGATAATGATGGTTTCAGCCCTGGCTGGAAGAGAAAATATCCTCAGAGCATATCAGAAGGCCAGACAGGAAAAATTTCGTTTTTTTTCTTATGGTGATGCAATGGTTATTACTTAGCTTCCGTCCGGAGAATATTTCTTTCGGGATGCTGAAGCTGACGGTTTCCGGGTGAAAACTACTTAATCGGTTAACAGTGTGAAAAAGTCCTTATCAGACTGGCTGTTCAAAAATTCCAAGGGCAAGAAGCAAAAAAAGTTCAAGATTGCGGCGTATTCAGCAGGTGCGAGTTTGAACTTTTTGCAGCGACAAAGCCAATTGGGAGATTTTCAACAGCCAGTTAACTGGTTATTAACAGACAACAAGCAGAGGTGTTTCTAATGTCGAGAATAGTGCTCCGGGAGGAGAGATGCAAGGGATGTCTTCTCTGCACGCTGGTCTGTCCAACTGAGATCCTTGTTCAGTCGGAAAGATTCAATAAGCAGGGATATAAGATCGTTTGCGTCAAGGATGGAGACATGGAAGGATGCAAGGGATGCGCGTTTTGCGCTGAAATCTGTCCGGATGAGGCTATAACGGTTTACCGGACCAAGAAGAGTTCAGAAGACACTGAATTGTTGGAGGAAGCCAATGGCTAGAATATTTATCAAGGGCAATGTAGCCATATCCAGAGGTGCTGTAGATGCTGGATGTAAATGTTATTTCGGCTACCCCATAACCCCTCAGAATGATATACCCGAATTCATGTCCAAAGCCATGCCTGAAGCAGGCGGAGAATTTGTCCAGGCCGAGAGTGAAGTCGCAGCGGCCAATATGCTGCTGGGCGCAGCAGCCTGCGGCATCAGGGCCATGACTTCGTCTTCCAGTCCGGGCATGTCCCTGAAGCAGGAAGCTTTATCTTATATGGCCGGGAGCGAACTGCCCGGAGTTGTTGTCAATATGAACAGGGGTGGCCCGGGACTGGGCGATATCGGTCCTTCTCAGGGAGATTATTTTCAGTCGGTCAAGGGCGGAGGCCATGGCGATTATCGTTTGCTGGTCCTGGCCCCGGGCACGGTTCAGGAAGCTTATGATCTGACTTTTCTGGCTTTTGAGCTGGCTTTTGCTTATCGCAATCCAGTCATGATTCTGGGAGACGCAATTATCGGTCAGATGCAGGAACCAATAACTCCTAGAGAACCGTTGACCGCGGATGCCCTGGAAGGAGCCGGCTGGCGCCTGGAAGGCTCAGGCGAAAGAGAACCAAGGATATTGAAGTCTTTACATTTGACAGACGGAGCCCTTGCCGGACACAATCTTCATCTGCAGAAAAAATATGAGCAGGCCCGTAAGGAATGCCGTTTTGAAGAGTTCCTCACTGACGACGCGGAGCTGATTGTGGTGGCTTACGGATCCATAGGGCGCATAGTCAAGTCTACCATCCGCAAACTCAGAAAAGAAGGGTTTAAGGCTGGATTAATCAGGCCAATTACTTTGTATCCGTTTCCGTCTGAAATACTTAAAAGTCTGGCCGGCAAAGGTAAAAAATTTCTAACCATTGAGCACAATATGGGGCAGATGGTTGAAGATGTCCGTCTTTCCATCTGCGGGTTGGCGGAGAGCGGTTTTTACGGACAGCTTCCCGGTAACCTGCCCACCCCCAATGACTTTGAACAGCCAATTATTGATGCCTTGAGGAGTTGATTATAATGGAAGAAATGTTAGCTTATCAATCACCGTCTCTTCTGGCTGACAGACCCAGTCATTATTGTCCGGGCTGTCATCATGGGACGGTTCACAAACTTGTAGGCCAGTGTCTGGATGAACTTAATCTGGGACAGGATACCATCTGCGTGGGATCTATCGGATGTTCCGTTTTTATTTATAATTATATCCTGCTGGATACAGTGGAAGCGCCTCATGGCAGAGCTCCCGCCGTAGCCACAGGGGTCAAGAGAAGCCGGCCGGATAAGTTTGTTTTTACTTATCAGGGAGACGGGGATCTGGCTTCTATCGGCCTTGCTGAAATAATGCATGCTGCCAACCGGGGTGAAAAAATATCAGTGGTTTTCGTTAACAACACTGTTTATGGAATGACCGGCGGGCAAATGGCCCCAACAACCCTGATAGGTCAGAAGACTACTACCTGTCCCGGTGGAAGGTGCGCTGACCGTGAAGGTCTGCCCATGAAAATGGCTGAGATAATTGCCGGTCTTGGCGGTGTATCCTACTCTGCCAGAGTGGCGGTGAATAATATCAAGAATTTCAAAAAGGCCAGAAAAGCTCTGAAAACAGCTTTTGAAGTTCAGATATCCGGCAAGGGGTTCGGTTTTGTAGAAGTTCTGGCATCGTGCCCTACAAACTGGAAAATGACATCCACGGCTGCCAATGAAAGGGTGGAGAAGGAAATGATTCCATATTTTCCTCTGGGAGTATTTAAAGATATACAAGGAGCGCAATAATGGGTGTGTATAATGACGCGATAATTGCCGGTTTTGGCGGTCAGGGAGTCATGCTCATTGGGAATCTTCTGGCATACGCTGCAATGGAAAGCGGACTTAATGTTACATATATACCAGTTTATGGGCCGGAAATGCGCGGCGGGACCGCCAACTGCACAGTGGTTATTTCTGATGAGGACATTGGATCGCCCATTATCAGGAATCCTTTAAGTCTTATAGCCATGAACCGGCCTTCCCTGGACAAGTTTCAACCTACGGTCCAGGACCAGGGAGTGGTGATTATAAACTCTTCACTGGTGGACATGGAACTGGCAGACAGGGACCGCCTGAAAACATTTGCCGTGCCAGCCAATGAGATCGCCGATAAAATAGGCAATACCCGCATGGCTAACATGGTGGCTCTGGGGGCTTATACACAGGCTACCGGGCTGATTGACCTGGCAACAGTCCAGAAGAGCCTGGATAAGGTTATTTCAGCTCATTACAGTCATATGATCCCCAAAAACGCTCAAGCCCTGGCAGCAGGGGCAGAAGCGGTAATGTAAAAACCTGTCAGGCCACAAAGGACAGAAGATAACAAGGACCTGCATGACAGGCCTTTTCTGTCCTTTGTGGCCTCTTGTGGACTGAAGACTAAAAATGCATCAAGCTTACGGCGTACTGGGTTACCCTCTGGGACATTCACTGAGCCCTTATCTGCATAACCGGGCATTTCAAAGATCCGGCATGCAGCGGTGCTACTTCAAGTGGGAGATCAAGCCGGGGGAATTGTCAGATTTTATGCAGGCGTTCCGTACTTTGCCCTTGTCCGGAGCCAGCGTGACCATCCCCTACAAAGAAAGCATTATCCCGTTTCTGGATGAGGTAAGCAGTGAAGCTTCAGAAATGGGCGCTGTCAACACCTTATATCTGGAGGGGAATAAGGTTGTGGGGGCCAACACCGACTATCTGGGATTCATGGCCCCGTTAAAGAACCAGGATTTTACGTCCGCTCTTGTTCTGGGGGCGGGTGGGGCTGCGCGTTCTGTTTTATACGGTCTGAAAAAACTGGGGTTTACCCGGATTTATTTATGCAACCGGAATAAGGACAAGGCCCGGATACTGGCGGATAAGTTTCAGGTGCAGTGCGCTGACTGGTCAGAGCGGAACAGTTTCGGTTCGGATATTCTTGTAAACACTACTCCTCTGGGCACCAAAGGGGACAACCAGGACAAGACTCCCTGGGAATTTCAGGATTTTCCTTTTAAGCTGGTCTATGATCTTGTATACAATCCCCTGCAGACCAGGCTTTTAAAGCAGGCTGAACACAACCGGGCCATGACCGTTTCCGGCCTGACCATGTTTGTCCATCAGGCCAGAGAGCAGTTTCGTATCTGGACCGGCCAGGTGTTTGAGCCGGAATGGGCGGAACAGCTTCTGCAGGAAAAGCTGACTGTTCAATCCTGAATTTGAATTCAACCGGACTGACGAAGCATCTGCCCCAGAATAACAGCCCCGGCCTGGGCTACGTTCAGTGAATCAAATCCTCCGGGCATGGGAATATGGATTTTTTGGTGACAACGCTTGAGCACATTGGGCCTTATTCCTTTTTCTTCTCCTCCCAGCACCAGGACAGCCGGAAAATTGAACTTTGTTTCAAAAAGGTTCAGCCCTTCCCTCATAACGGCTCCATAAATCCAGTATCCCTGATCTCTGGCCTGGTCCAGAGTTCTGGCCAGGTTGGTTACCTGAGCCATGTCTATTCTGGTAATGGCACCGGCCGAAGATTTCATGGCCCCCGGACCCTGATGAGCGCTTCTGTCTTTGGGAGTAATCAGGCCGCCTCCGCCAAAGGCTGCAATGGTTCTGGCCAGAGAACCGAGGTTGCCCGGATCCTGGACCTGGTCCAGAGCCAGGATAACCGGGAAAAAGTTATTTGCCGCCCGCGCATAAATATCCTCAGGCAGGGTGTTTCTGGTAACCCGGGTTCTGGCAATTACCCCCTGGTGGCCGCTGGTTATCCGGTCCAGCTCCTGCGCAGGGGTAAGTCTGAATCTGATGCCGGACTGCCTGCATTTTTCAATGATCTGACGAAGATCGCCGGGAACAGGTTTTTTTATAAGGACCAGATCAATCCGGTCGCCACCGGAGGATATCAGTTCAAGGACCGGCTTACGGCCGGGTATATAGTTTGATTCCAAAATGTTTCCTTTCCGATAATGTTTATAACTTATGTTTTTTTGAGCCTGCGGGCAGGCTTGTCATCTGTACTTACGAAAAAAATCAGTTGCTAATCGTTTAAGATTCTTATACCCGTTGCGTAATCGTGACGCCCGATTATAAAAAATATTGATTTATATAGTTCTCATTTCCGGATGAAAACTATATAAAGTTCTGACCAAAATCCAGTACAGTTTTTCTGAATATTCAGTTGCCAGCAAGGAGATTTCATTATGGCTTTTCGTTTTATCCTGTCGGTTTTCAGCATGTTTTTGCTGATGGCCTGCGCCACGACTCAACCCGACAAAACTACCACCCTGGATGTACCAGAAGAAACTGAAGACAGCGCGGCCGTCAGTGATGAGTTTTCCTTTGAAGCTGACCTGGCCCAGAAGATGCTTGATTCAGAAAGTATTGAAATTTCCGAACAGGAATTAAGAAAACTGGAAAAAGAGAGGCTGACCAGCGCTGAAGAAAAAGTTCTTGAAACTGAAGTCGGATTTGATTTTTTCCTGGATGCCCAGGAAACTCAGGCCATGGAGAATTATTTCAAGATGTATACCCATACTCACAGGGAAACATTTGAAAAATGGCTGAAGAGGTCGGAAACCTTTCTTCCTTTTATCCAAAGTGTTTTCAGAGAAAGAGGAATTCCAGAAGATCTCAGTTATCTGCCTTTTGCTGAAAGCGGATTCAACGCCTGGGCTTATTCCAGAGCGGGAGCGGCTGGTCTCTGGCAGTTCATGCCTGCCACCGGCAGACACTACGGATTAAGAGTGGACTGGTGGATGGATCAGAGAAGAGATCCTTATCTTTCCACTCACACAGCAGCAGATTATCTGGAAAAGCTTTATGGAGACTTTAATGACTGGTATCTGGCACTGGCCGCTTATAACGCGGGTGAAGGCAGGGTGGCCAGGGCTTTGAAGCGAAGCGGTCATGATAATTATTTTGATTTGATTAAAGGCCCATACCTGGCCAGGGAAACAAGGAACTATGTGCCTAAATTTCTGGCCATCCTGAAGATTGTGAATAACCTGGAGGAACTGGGTTTTGAACCCATCAACCTGGACAACGCGCCGCGTCTGAAAGATTTGAAATTAAAGGCCGGTACTGACCTGCTGGCCCTTTCCAGGACCTGCAGCCTGGACTGGGAAGAATTCAACAGACTTAATCCCGCTTTCAGGCGACAGGTCGCGCCTTCTGACAGTGAAGTTGTGGTCAGGATTCCCGCAAAAAGTTATGAAATGGCTGTTTCTTTCCTGGAGAGTCCGGATTCAAGGCCTTACGCAGGCTTTCAGAGATACCGGGTCAGCAGGGGCGACTCCTGGTGGAGGATTGCCGGCAGGTTCGGGGTTCCCATGAGTGTGCTCAAAGCGGTTAATAATACAAGCTCAGATCTGCTCAAGCCGGGACAGCATGTGATTGTTCCTGCCAGCGGAACTTCGGGCCGGGCTGTGGCCTCGGCAACCACTAAAGAATACGCCCAGAAAAGGGCGACTTATATTGTCCGGAAAGGGGATACTCTTTCGCATATATCCAAAGAATTCAGGGTTAATCTGAACACTCTCATGGCTTCCAACGGCATCAGCAACCCCAGGTCGCTCAAGGCGGGACAGAAGCTGTATATTCCCGGGCCTACCAAGTCCGCGCAGGACGGAAGCGGCAGGCAGGTGAACTACCGGGTTCGAAAAGGTGATACGCTATGGGACATAGCCAGGCGTTTTGGAGTCCACGCCACAGATCTGCAAAGATGGAACGGTATTTCAGGCAGCCAGGTAATCAGACCCGGCGACAATCTGAAAGTCCTGGTCAGGTAGATTTATAAGTGAGTATTATTCCGGCATAAGTCTTTAGCGGCGTCCTAAGTGGGTAGCGGGACTGTCGCTTGGAATTTTTGAACAACCTGCCTGGTAAGGACTTTTCTGGCACGCTGTTAAAGCCAGCCAAACCAGTCTTTCCAGGAACCATGGTCCTGGTCTTTTTTCTGCCTGGATTGTGCCTCCTGATATTTATAATAACTTACTTTTGACCTTTCTTCGGCATACTGGACAATTTCAGGGAGGTCCTGGAAATTGTCCATCACATCAGTATATCTTTGCCATGCTGAACCATATCTTTTGGTTCTCCAGTAAAAATCAGCAACAAACAATTCGTGTTCAGCCATTTTTAATCTGGACTGGCCGATATAATATCGGGCATGCTCGGCATATTCTGAATCAGGGTAAGAATCTACAACCCTTTGAAAAAATTCCTGTGCTTCAACCATATGCGTCTGGGGCCTGTCAACGGTGCTGAATTTGTTATAGTTAGCCAGTCCTGCCCGGAAAAGAACATATGGCACCAGTTCGTGCCGGGGGTTCATTTCCAGGAATTCCAGATACACGTTAACCGCTGCAGTATAGTTCCCGGATTTAAAATAAGCATCACCCAGTGCTACCTCAGCCGTGGGAGTATGCGGGCTGAAAGGATATTTATCTTTCAGGTCAGAAAAATATTTAATGGCCAGGCGGTATCTTCCCTCGTCCATGGCTGAAGTTCCGGCCTGGGCCAGTTCCCAGGATGTGTCCTCCAGAGGTTGCGGTCCTCTGTCAAAAAAAGCACAGCCGGATACGCATAGTGCAGCCATAATAATAATTGTATTAAGCAGGTATTTCTTCATCAAGAAAGGTGTCTCCAAAGAATTTGTAGGCAGTTTTTTGGGAGTTTGAAAGACGGTGTACGTCCTTTAGGTGATTTTTTCCAGATAGGCCTGAGCATTGTATGCTGCTGCCGCGCCATCGCCAACCGCGGTGGTGACCTGGCGGCACTTTTTTGACCTGATATCTCCGGCAGCAAATATTCCAGGCAGGTTGGTAGCCATTTCTGAATTCGTTTTAATAAAACCGTCAGGATCTGTTTCCAGTTCAGCAGGAAAAAAACCTCCCGCCGGATCAAGGCCGATAAAGATAAAGGCACCATTGATGTTCAACAGCGATTCAGAGCCGGTTTTGACATTTTTCAGACTTAGTCCGGTCAGCATTGAATCGCCCACAAATTCCGCAACAGTAGTGTCATAGATAATTTCAATCTTGGGACTTTTGCGTACCTTGTCCTGATAGAACTTGGCTCCGCGAAAACTGCTTCTGCGGTGTATCAAGTAAATTTTATTGACCAGTTTGGACAGGTAAAGGGATTCTTCCAGGGCGGTATCCCCACCTCCTATACAGGCAACATCTTGATCTTTAAAGAAATTACCGTCACATACAGCGCAATAGGACACCCCTTTGCCCGAGTACTTGTTTTCGCCGGGGATTCCCATCTTTCGCCATTTAGCTCCGGAACAGATAATTAAAGTCCTGGCCGAGATTTCACCTTCAGCGAGCTGAACAATATGTTTGTCAGGCTTACTGCTGATTTTTAGTGCTTCGTCTCTGATTTTGTCGAACTCAAATGCTTCCAGATGAGTTGTAAACTTGTCAATGAGTTCGTAACCCTTAATGCCGCCAGGAAATCCCGGGTAGTTGTCAATAGTTTCAGTCAGCAGGACCTGGCCTCCAGGAGCAAGTTTTTCCACCCAGCCCACATCAATTCCAGCCCTTAAAAGATAAAGGGCGGCCGTGATTCCTGCTGGCCCCCCTCCAATTATCAATGAGTCGTATTCTCTCATCTTTTATCAAACCTTGTCAGAAATCATCTGCTTAAGGTTTGCCTTTGAAACCGCGCCTGTTATCTGTTCGGAAACTTCACCGTCCTTAAACAGAATAAGGGTCGGAATTGCTCTGATTCCATATTTGCCGGGTGTGTTGGGGTTTTCATCGACGTTCATTTTCAGGATCTTGACCTGGCCGGCATATTCCTGAGCCAGTTCTTCAACCACCGGAGCTATTGCTCTGCATGGTCCGCACCACGGCGCCCAAAAATCCACCAGTACAGGCAGGTCGCACTTCAGGACCTCAGCTTCAAAGGTATTGTCCGTAACTTGGTTTGCCATTGTTGTCTCCTTTTTATTGTGGAAGTTAGAATATCTCAGCGTATGTTTGTGTATATAATCATAAGGTAATCAGAAAAAACATGTCAACCCTGATAAGAAGATTAACCAGGGCAAAAATGTTTTCAGTTCAAAAAGATATTGGACTTTTTTCGTTTACAAAGCAAGAATGATTTTAAGCTGGTTTTCTTCATGAAAAGGCCAGGTTCCGATTCTGAAACCTATCTGGCTGATAACCATTTAAATAATGACTTTTTCAACACGCTGCTATGCGTCAGTCTCAAAAGCTTTGGCAGGCATATTCTTAAGGTAAATATCCCTCTGGGGGTATGGGATGGTTATGCCGTATTCCTTGAATATTCTCCAGATGCCGACATTAATCTGGGAGCGGACGTTGGCAACTCCCTGTTGAGGGTCAGTAATCCATATTCTTAACTCCAGATCTATGCCGCTGTCCCCAAAAGACATAAGCCGGGCCGCCGGCGCGGGTTTGCTGAGAACTCTGGGTGTTTTTTTTGCCACTGAAAGCATTAGATCCATGGCCTGTTCAGGGTCATTTTCATAGCTTACCTGAACCGGAATTTTCAGCCGGACATTGGGATCTTCATAGCTCCAGTTGATTACCTGGGAAGTGATAAGGCTTTCATTGGGGATGAGGGTATCCACGCCCTCTCTGTTTTTCATGACCACGTATCTGGCACGCATCTCCTGAATCCAGCCTATTGTCTCGTCAATACTGATGACATCCCCAGGCTTTATGGAACGATCAAAAATCAATATGAATCCGCTTACAAAATTACTGGCGATTTTCTGGAGGCCGAAACCCAGGCCAACTCCGAGTGCTCCGCTGAAGACATGAAGAGCTGTAAGATTGATGCCCACAATATTTAAGGTGATTAATCCGGCTGTGATTATGAGGAGAAAATGAATGATTTTGGCCAGACCCACCCGCATTCCCGGATCAAGATGGATGTTTTTCTTAAGCTTTGTTTCAATGTTTCTGGAAATCCACAGGGCCACAATCATGAGAACGGCCAGGGAGAAA
Organism: Desulfonatronovibrio sp.; assembly: GCA_046496945.1. GTDB lineage: Bacteria > Desulfobacterota > Desulfovibrionia > Desulfovibrionales > Desulfonatronovibrionaceae > Desulfonatronovibrio. Next base: position 859 of record JAWOGL010000105.1, on the reverse strand, counting down.
ATAAGTTTGAGAACGGACCACAGCGAAAATCTGGTTTCACCAAGAGTAAAGGCCAGGCTGTCCATGTGCTGCAGCATGGGCCCCAGCCATCCCAGTAAATGAAGAGCTACCCCTAACCAGATAGTAGTGACGATAATGTTCTCCATAGCCTTTACCCGGGGCCCGGGGCTGAAGCCTTTACGCAGCATGTATACGATGAGCCGGATAAGCCCCATTGAAAAAAGCAGAGGCACAGCTATGTTAAGAAAGGGAGTTTCGATTTTAAAAATAGAATGCATCACGGTTCTGGCCAGGAGGACCATAATCATCATGCTCAGGGGAAAGATTGTTCTGTTTATGGAATTTAAGGTCAGGTTTCTGCGCTGGATGATTTTTTCGTCATCCATCATGAATTTTTTAGTCCAATATTTTTTGATGAGTATGGACAGAAGAGCAAAAAATACTAGGAGGGTCAGTTCAACCCATAAACCAATGGTGTAAAGAGAGGCCAGGTACTGTTGCAGAGAAGACCATAAAATTTCGATATCATTCATTTCTAAGGAGTGCTCCTCATCTGTGGAGGGTTAACAGGTTGTTGAAAATCTCCCAATTGGCTTTGCCGCTGTAAAAAGTTCAAACTCGCACCTGTATAAATACGCCCCAGTGAAACGAAAGAAGGTTTCACGGGGTAAACCGCGACCTTGATTTTTTTTGCTGTTTATCCGGCACCCACTTGCGCAGGTATTATCCCTGCATAAGTCTTTAGTGGCGTTCCAAGTGCCCCGACGACCGCGATGCGCTTGCCGGTCGGGGCCGTGCATCGCCGCCTACAAGACCGCCGGCGATTTCGCGCAGGCCGAGGTCGAATGGCTTCTGGGGA